>VRUH01000075.1 GCA_019456185.1 Candidatus Glassbacteria bacterium
CCTCGAAATCTTGGCCAAGGCAGAAGCCGCCGGACTGCGCCTGGTGGAGGAGCCGGCTGTACTGGCCAGCCGCAAGCACGGCCGCAGCAAGCTTCAGCTGCGGATGACCGTGCTGAGCCACCTGATGTTCAGTTTCTATGAAAAACCGATCCTGCTGTTCGGCGTGGTGGGACTGCTGTTCACGCTGGCAGCGCTGGTGCTGGGCGGATACCTGTTCAACCTCTATCTCAATTCCGCCCTCAACCCCACCCGCCCGATAGTCTGGCTCAGTGTCCTGCTGCTGCTGACCGGTATTCAGATGGCCAGTTTCGCTTTTATCAGTTCCCAGATCACCGCGCTGAAGCGGGAGTTGTTCCGGACCCAGAAGGAAGTGCTGCTGCTCAGACGCGCATCCCGCAGAGACGACAGCGAGCGATGAGCGCTTCCGTACTGGTGTTGACCAACGCATACCCCGACTACGAGGGCTCCTACCACGGTATCTTCGTGCGCCGGACAGCCGAGGAGCTCGGGAGCCTCGGGTGGCATTCCAGAATCCTGGTACCGCGCGTTTTCCCACAAAGCCTGAGCACCGAATCATTCCCCTCCCATAGCGTAGGCCGGTTTCCTTTTCCGAGCGCCGGCAAGCTGCTGATCGAATACCCGGACGTTCCCGTTTTCAGAATAAGCTGCCTGCTGGTTTCCGGGCTGTGGACCGCCCTGCGCACTGTCCGCGCGCAGGACTGCCGCCTGATCCATGCCCACTGGGCGTTTCCCGCCGGATTGATCGGACTGGCCGCGGCCCGTCTGACCGGGAAACCGCTGATGCTCACTGTCCACGGCTCGGACTGGCGGATGGCCGCCGGGCGCGGGGGGGCAATCCGCAAGGCTTTTCTGGCTGTCGCCGGGGCCAGCGGACGGATAATCAGTGTCAGTCCGGAAATAACAGGCTGGATGACAGACAACGGGATCGACCGGGCGAAAATTTTCACTCGGCCGGTCGGCGTGGACCTGAATGTTTTCGGCGGAGATAAGACCACTGATTTGGATAACCGGCCGGAAGGCTCGGTTGTCAGCACCAGGAACCTGACGGAGCCGTACCGGGTAGGCGACCTGGTCGGCGCGGCGGCGATCCTGAAAGACCGTACTCCAAGCCTGTCGCTCAGGCTGGCCGGTGACGGAGCACTGAAAGAAGAACTGGAGCGTAAGGCAAAAAGGTGCGGGCTGGATCGGGCAGTCAGTTTCTGCGGCAGGCTCAGCCAGGAGTTGCTGGCTGAAATCCTGGGGAAATCCCGGGTATATGTCTCCACCAGCCCGGTCGAGGGCACCAGTATCTCTCTGCTCGAGGCGATGGCGTCGGGGTGCCTGCCGGTGGTGACAGATATCCCGGCCAACCGCGACTGGATAACCCACGGAGAAAACGGGCTGCTGTTCCCGCCGGGCGACATCGACTTGCTGGCATCCTGCCTGGAGCGGGCGCTGAGAGACAAGCCCTTAGAGCGAAGGGCGCACGAGTCGGGGAAAAATACGGTTCGGGAACGGGGAGATTTCGCGGCGCATGTAGCCTTGACAGACAGGCTGTACAGAGAGCTTCTGTAAGGCCGGGCAGGGGGCGGAACCGGCAAAAAAAAGGGCCGCGGGAAATTATCCGCGGCCCTTTTATCTTCAACAGATCTTTGCTTACTGAACGCGGAACCCGATATCGTCGCCGTTGACCGTATCCAGCGTCGCCGTACCTACATTGGTGATCAAGGTTTCAAGCACACCGTTCGGACCGGCGGAAATGACCCAGACCGGCTGGCCGACCATCCCGAGCGGGGCGACATTGATCATGTACCTGTTGCCCCACGGATCGGGCGGGTCAGAACTGATATATCCCTGACGAAAACCGACATCCGTGGGATCTTCGGGGTTGTTGGCGCGGATGTAAGTGTCTGATGTCGTCGTTGCATAGTCATTCTGACCGATAATCAAGTGGTTAGTAATGGTCTGGGCCGATCCCGCACCAATACCTGTGACCAGAGCAGCAGCCGAAGAGGGCCAATTGGCGTTGGTCACCAATGTCGGCCAAGTCCCGTTTGTACTGACAAGGAAATCGAAAGCTTCGCCAAGGGTATCAGGGTTTGCTGGAGTATCAAGGCGCGGATACTTTCCTGTATCGCTCTTGAACCTCATCACCCCGCTGGCGATTGCCTGGACGTCGCTCTGGGTCCGGCTGATCCGGCCCATGGCGATATTGTTCAGCACGCTCGGGGCTACCGCTGCCGAGAGAATAGCCACCAGCGCGACAGCCACGATAATTTCGATCAGGGTAAAACCCTTGGAGTTACGCATCTAAAATCCTCCGCTGAGTTACTGGCAATACAATCCCTTGTAATTGTTTCCAAAACACACTGATCCGTCGTTATGGATTTGCAAAAAGCATACCCTGATGATACAAGTTGGCTTTCAACGAGTATCTATCTCCCCTAATGCCAATGTTCTCCAAGATCTGATGGCATTACCACGAGACCCGCTTCAGTTGACGAATTAAATTCAATTTCAAAAAACTGGGTCATTTGACACAATTCGTTCCGCAGAGTTGGGGCAAATACCGCAAATTCACGAATAAGCTGCGTGGGGATTCACGGGGAATTTCGCAGGCTGTCGATCAGTGCGGCGGCTTTTTCGGCCATGATCCTTTCGCCCGTAACGCGGGAGTGTTTGCTGAGGTATTTAATTGCTGTATCCGCCGGCACACCGGTCCGCGCCGAGATGTCGGCTTCAAGGGCGCTTATTGTCTGGTTTTCGGATGACACGCGCTGCGCCCTGGACAGCATTTCGGCCGCCCGCCCCAGGCTGTCCAGCGCCAGATACAGGTTGTAGCCGTTGAGATAATTCTCCGTCATGTTACTGTCGCAGGCAATCGCCTCGTTCAGGATCGCGGCTCCCTCGCTGAAGTTGCCCAGTGAAAACGCCAGGGCTACCGAATTGGCCAGCACCAGGCAGTCGCTGCCATGGAGCTTGCGAAGTTTTTCCAGCAGGACAGCGGCGCTGTCGAGCTTACCGGCCGTTCCCATCAACCCGGCCATCCCCAGCAGGGCGTCCCGGTTGTCCGGTTCCCTGACCAGGGCGCCGTGGTACGATCTCGCGGCGTCTTCTGGTTGGCCGGCGTGAAGAAACAGGTCTCCGAAACCCACGTACGCCTCAACCAGATCGGGGTCACCGTCCAGGGCGATACTGAGTTCGCGGATGGCATCATCGAGGTTACCCCGCTTCACCATCAGACGGCCGAGTTCCGCGCGGTAGCGGTGGTTTCCAGGATCGAGCGCGCGCGCCGCCTTCATTCTGGACGCCGCCCAATCCAGGTGCCCGGTCCTTCGATAGAGGATACTCAGCAGATAGTGCATCTCCGCGTTCTCGATCCCGGTGGCGTCGTGCCGCTCCAGGAGTTCGGCCGCTTCGTAAGGCCTGCCGGTGCGCAGATACAGCCGGGCAAGGTCCATGCTGGTTCTCAGGTTGTAACCGCGCAATTCGGCGGCTTTTTTCAGCAGACACTCTGCCGTGGCGAAATCTCCCCTGTCAGCCGCCAGCACTGCCAGCGAGTTGAGAGCCAGCACGGAGTTGGGGTTCACTTCGAGAGCTTTTTCGTACAGACTTACGGCCCCTGTGGTGTCGCCCAGCTCAAGCTGCCAGTGAGCCAGACCGTTCAGGGCGATCCAGTTGCCGCTGTCCCGGGCCAGCGTATCGGCCCAGAGGCTCCCCGAATCACGCCACACGTCAACCCGCCGGACAAACATCGCCATAAAACACAGCGGAATAATCCAGATCGCCGCCCGGAAGAAAGTCCCTGCCCTGCCGGCCAGCCCGACACTCATTTCCCGGAGTCCGTAGGACAGCCCAAGGGCGAAAATCGGCGCCAGGGTGAGCGCATAGCGGTCGGCGCGCAGAATGCCCAGCGGCAGAAGCCCGCTGGAGGGCAGAAAAGCGAGCAGGCACCAGGCAAGCGCCAGGGCCGGAAAACGTCGTCCGCAAACCCACAGCCAGCCGGCCAGCACGCACAGGGCCAGCAGGGTGGCGGCTCTGGCCAGAGTCGCCGGATCGGCGAGCGACAGAGGAACTTTTACCAGGTAGCGTACGCTGAGCCCGGCCGGAACCAGAAACGAACCGGCATAGGCGAACAGCGCTTTCAACGCTCCAGCCACTATCGAATCGAAACCACCGGCGGGGGTGTAGACACGCATCCCTGAGATCTGTGGCAACAGGATCGCAAGGTAGCCCGCGGATAGCAGCGATACAGCCAGAGCAGTCTTCCAGGGGAATCTGACAGGTCTTTTTCTGTCTGGCCCCAGCAGAAAAAACGCCAGAACAAGCAGCGGCAGCATCACCGCGGGGGGTTTGGCGGCCAGGGCCAGCAGAAAGTAAATCAGCGCCGCTCGGTTTTTGCTCAGTCTCAGCTGGTTACCGCTTGTGATACTCAGCACGAATGCCAGCCAGAAAACAGCGAACAGAAGGTCTTTGAGCGCGCTGACCCAGGCCAGGCATTCTACATTCAACGGGTTGAGAGCGAATGCAGCCGCAGCGAACAGCGGCCAGAAATTATCCCTGTCCAACCTCCACGGCTTGTCGCCCGTCCTGTAATTATCCCATGCGAGCAGCCTGTGGGCCAGCACATATACCTGGAGACAGATCACGGCGTAGAGTGCAAGGCTGAGCAGGTGGAACACCAGGGCGGAGGGTCCGACGATGGAATAGAGAATCGAGAATACGAGAAACCGCAGCGGAAGCCAGGAACGGCCCTGGGATGGAACCAGCCACTCGGTCAGGTTGCCGTAGCTGGGCGCCAGTTCTCCGGCCTCACCCGGCACCAGCAGTACCTGCGGGTCATCGTAATTCACGAACCCGTTGTCCAGCACTCCCGCCCCGGCAACAATTACAACCGCGAGGATCAGAACGATAATCCCCCTGCCCCGCAGCAGCTTTACCAGCCGATCGCCCATCGATCCGCACTCCGGACGGTAAGTTCGTAACCCCGCTCGCATCCCGAACCCGCTGCTATCCCGGATTCAGGCCTCATTCTTGCAAAAGGTAAAACCAACGGGGAGATACCGCCAGTAATGCGGTTAAGCGGCTGTGTCGCCAGGCGCGGCAGGAATTAGTTGTAGAGCCGTTGAACCGGAATTATTATTAGCTGGTGGCCGCTGACTTCGGTTGTCTGCCATGCGGCGCTTTGTTTGATTTTTCATGATTGCGGAGCTGGTATTTTGCCGGGTAAGAAAAAAATCGCCTTTATCGGTCCCGTGGTCTGGGGCAGTGTCTGGGGTCACGGGCCAGAGCTGGCGCGCTACCTGTCCGAACGTGACAAGGTTGTGTATTTCGATCCGCTTGTGCCGCCGGCAGCGCAGAAAAGCTCATTTATCGACCGCGATTCCTACCGGCGGCCGGCCGAAATGAAACTGGTTCGCCGCAAATGCCGGTTCCGTCCGGGCCTGCTCTACGGCCTCTGCATGGAGCTTTGCAACCTGTGGGCCGTGGTCCGTTGCGGCGCGGATGCGATCGTGACCTATTACCCGGCCGGAACTCTGCTTGCCCTGCTCTGGTGCCGCTTGAGAGGCAAACGTTCGCTGTTTATTTATGCCGACAGTTCTGCAATCATCGCCAGCCCGCTGGCCAGGAGGGCCGCCGGATTTGGCCTGGGGCTCAGCGCCCGGCTGGCCAGCGCGGGCTGCATTGCCACCAGCGGCCCCCTGCTCGAAGACATCCGTCGCTACACCCGACGCGCGGAGTTGATTCCCAACGGTGTCGACCTGGGACGGCTGGAACGGCCTGGTCAGACAGCGGAGAAAGATGAAGAAGCAAAAAAATTCACCGTCGCTTTCGCCGGCGCGTTCGGCGAGTGGGTGGATGTCGAGCTGATAATTGAAACCGCCGCATCATGCGGGTGGGCCGGATTCGTGCTGATCGGCGACGGACCGCGCCTGCAGGATGCCCGCGGCCTGGCCGCCGGCCTGAACAACGTGGAACTGACCGGCGCGCTGCCCCACTCCGAGGTGTTCTCCCGGCTGGCGGAAGCGGATGTCTGCCTGGTGCCGTTCGCGGTCAATGAGCTCACTGACCGTGTTTGTCCGGTGAAGCTGTTCGAGTACTGGGCGATGGGCAAGCCCGTGGTGGCGACCCCCTGCCGTGAACTTAAGCGCCTTGCAGGTGAACATCCCGGTTCACTGTATCTGGCGGAAAACAGCTCCTCAACAACAAAACTGCTCGAGCGTTTCAGCAACCAGCCGGAGCTGCGCGCATCGTCGTCCCGGGCCGCGAAAGCCGCGGTAAAAGACTACGACTGGCGGGAACTGGGCGCTCGAATCAGGGACATGCTGTTCGCCGGAAACGCCAGTGTGTCCGACAACGACAGCCGGGGAGCAGACAGTGTCTGATTCCACGCGGTACAAAACCCTGGTCGTGCTGCCCAACGACCCGCTTGAACGCTATGCGGCCAAGGGCGAGGTCAAGGCGCGCTATCTGAATCCCGGCGACTTTTTCGACAGGGTGCACGTAATATCCCTGGCCGCTACCGACGACGGAACCGAGGCGGCGCGGGTGATGACCGGGCGGGCGGAGGTTCGCATCCACCCGGTCGGCAGGCCGGGACCGCTGAACTTCAGCCGGGCGACAGGCAGGGCGCGGCAACTTGTGAGCGAAATAAAACCCCATGTCGTCAGGGGCTTCAACCCGCTGCTGATGGGCTGGCTGGCTGTGAAACTGGCCCGTCACTGCGGAGCCTCGAGCGTGGTCAGCGTCCACGCGGACTACCACCTGTGGCGCAACTTGCGGATTCATGGACCGCGGTTCCTGTTCTCCGCGCTGGGCATGAACCGCACCAGCCTCGGCGGAGCCGACCATGTGATCTGTGCCTACCGGTTCCCTGTCGAGCATGTCCGCCGCTGGCGTCAGGACGGGATCAGCGTTATTTACAACCGGGTCGATCTGGCGCGTTTCCAGCCGGGAACCAGCCAGGCCGAAGCCGGAAACGGACCCCTGAGGATTCTCACGGTCGGCCGGCAGTTCGAGGGCAAGGACCCGGAACCGCTGCTGCGCGCGGTGGCAGCGTTCGGCGATTCCGAGCTGACTCTTGTCGGCGATGGCCCGCGGCACGAGCGTCTGCGCGAGCTTGCCCGGAGTCTTGAAATCGGACAAAGGGTGGTGTTTATCCCGCGGGTCGAGCACGAAAATCTGCCGGAGTTGTACAGAAACCACGATGTATTCGCGATCAATATCACCCATCCGGGAGTGTGTATACCCGTGCTGGAAGCCGCCGCCAGCGGCCTGCCGGTTGTAATCAACCGGCCGCTCTGGGAACCTGAACCGGAGGTTGTGGGCGAGCTGGCCGAGATCGTGGAAGCCGACGCCGAGAGCTACGCGGCTGCGTTTCAAAGACTCTATTCCGACCCGGACTTCAGGGCGCTCAGGGGTAAACAGCTCAGAGACCGGGTGGCCCAGATCGATGCGGCCGCTACCGAGGGTCAGGAAACCGAAATTTACCGCCAGTTGTACGAGCGGTGTTCAGCTAAACGAGCGGACAGAGGATAAGCGATGGCGGCCCTGGGCAGAAAACTCAGCTTTCTATACAACGAGTTAGGTCTGATTATGTCCAGGAAGCAGCTGGCCGGGGAACTCACCGGACTGCTGGGATATCAGCCATCGCTTGAGCGGTTCTACCCCGGCCGGGGCTGGGGCCTGAAATACCTCCTGTACAAGCCGGGTGAGCAGGTACCTGTCGCAGTCTTAAAAGTAGCCAGCATGATTATCGAACGTCGCCTGCGGACCAGGCTGGGGGAAACATACATGGCTCCGGCCGGCAGGTTCGAGCGGGAGAGCGGGATCCTGGCGCGGCTGGCCGCAATCGGCCTCGGCCCCGGAGTGCTGGCCTGCCTTGAGGATTATTTCGTGCGGGATTATATCGCCGGACAAACCCTGGCGGGCATGAGTGCGGCACAGATTGCCCGGCGGCTGCCCTCGGTGCTGGATGCTGTCGACAGGGCCTGCGCCGCGGGAATCTTCCACACTGACCTGAACGCGGGCAACGTGATTGTGGAGCCGACGGGCGGAATTAAGTTTATCGATTGCGAGATACCCCGTGACCCTCCTGACGAGGCGAATGATATCGCAGGCGCCAGGGCCTATTGCCACCAAAGACTGCTCTATTCGCTGGCCGGCGCCACGGGCTGTGACACGGTGATCTCGGACACGGCGGGAGAATATTTCTCCGCGGCCGAAAACCCGCCGATCTCTCCGGAACAGGCCAGCGCGCTCGTGCTCGGGAAAACGGAACTGGGAGAGAATCAACGATGAAATTCGAAATCGAACTCTATCTGCCCGGCCAGGCGGGAGACCTCGGAAAGTTGGTCGCCTCGTTCGAACCAGCCGGAAAAAGCTGGGCTGAGCAGATGGCCCGGCTGGTAGCGGATACAGGCGATTGCGGGCTGGACCCGCTGCAGAGCGAATTGATCGCCCGCCTTTCACTAATCGACCCGTCCCTGGTGGACGATTTCCTCGGCGGCATTTAAGCCCGGAAGAGATAATATTGGCTTCCACCGTATATTACAGTGTCAAGCGTCCGTTTTCCCCGTTGCCGTCCGACCGGACAACCCTGTGGCTCGCCAGCACTTACGCCGCTGCGGGGCACAAAGTGTCTCCCGCTGCCAGGCCCGGACTCGCCGGCGGGGACTGCGGCCTGCTGCTGACCAACCGTAAATTGTCGAATCAGGAAACCGGTTTCCCGGTGATCAGGATCGGCTGCGGCAGCGATAGACGCGACCGCCTGAGGCAATCGCTGGGAGTGCTTTACGGACGGACTCCGCTTTATCAGAGCGATAACGTAGCCGGGAGACTACTTGCAGGGGCGCTCTCTCCGCTCAGACGGCTGCTGGGTGTCCGCCGCCGGCCGGCGATTCCCGATGGGAGCGCCCCGGACGGTACTCCTCCGGACCTGACCGACAGAAGAGTCGTGCTGAGGATCAATGTCGACTGGGATGCCCGCGGGCTGGATATCCTGGAGCGCTGGTGCGAGACGTTCGAGTTGCGGCCCACCCTGGCCGTGGCCGGGATAGAGGTCAAGGACAACGAGTCCAGGTTAAGGAGTTTTATCAAGGGCACCGGCTGCGATATCGCCAGCCACACCTGGAGCCACTGCGTGGTCCTCTCCAGCCACGGCGCCAAGCGCCAGCGCGAGGAAATCGCCGCCAACCACGATTATCTTTCGCAACTGACGGGCAAAGCGGTCAAGGGGTTCGTAGCCCCCTACGTCAAGTATAACCGCCGCACTTTCGACGTTCTCGATGAACTCGGCTACGACTGGTTTATCCGCAACTGGCTGCTGCATCCGCTGAGGCTTCAGGGCACCGGCCTGACCGACCTGGGCGTGAATTTCAATTTCAGCAGTGGCTGGCAGGACCGCCTGCTGGTCCGGCCGGTCCACTCCGACCTGGTCCTGCAGCTGCACCTGCGCGACCTCGTAAGCTACGAACACCTGCTTGAGCACAGTATCCGTCTCCTGCTCCAGCGCGGAGTCAGGATTATCGACTGCGAAACATTCTACCGCGAAACCGCCGGCGGCGGATCATGAGCGACCGGGCGAACCAGAATATCGACAGAGCTCCGGAGCGGAACGATGTCAGCAAGGCCAAGCGCGAACGCTACCGCAGCAGCGATTTCGGCAGCAGGTACGACAGCCGCTACCGGGGCGGGATCAACCGGCTCAATACCGAGGTGGAGCGCAAATGGATCGCCTCGCAGATGGCCTCCGGCGCGGTACTGGATGCCGGCGCGGGCACGGGCCGGTTCAGCTCGCACCTGGCGGAGCTGGGCCACAATGTGATTGCCCTGGACAGCTCAGCAGGCATGCTGGCCGAATTGAAGCATAAGTCCCCGCAGGTGGAAACCCTGCTCGGCGACATCTACAATCTGCCGTTCGCGAAACCGGAATTCGACACGGTGGTCTGCATGCACGTGCTGTTTCATCTTCCAGACTGGGACAAGGTAATCGGCGTGCTGGCCGGAGTGCTCAAACCGGGCGGAACCATCTTTTTCGAGATGCGCAGCACAGAGCACGTCGCGGCGTTCGGCGGGATAGCCCGCAAACTCGGCCTGTTGAAAAGGGAGCGGGAGATGACTGACCCTTCATCGGCCACGGTCCATGCTACCACCGGCCGGGTGACAGAAGTCCTGGCTTCCTGCGGGGTCGCCCTGGAGCACACGCTCCGCTACGATATCCCCCACTCCTACTGGTTCAGACCGCTGAGCGCACCGGCTGAACTGCTGCTGCGCAAGTCCTCCGTGGCCCGCGGCTTGTTCTCGCGGCTGGAGCTGTCGCTGGGACAGCTATTGCCCGCCACGGCGGCTTACCGGACCCTGTACATGGGGCGCAAACGATGATCTCTCCGCAGGACAGCCCGCAGGTCAAGGTGGCCAAGGGCGCGGCGATTATCTTCAGCGGACTGGTGTTCGCCCGGCTGGTGAATTACGCCTACCAGAGCCTGCTTTCGCGGGTGGGAGGCCAGGTGGAATTCGGCCTGTTCTTCCTCGGCGTTACCACGCTGGCGGTGGCCGGAGGTATCGCCGCGCTAGGTATCGATCATGGGGTGGCGCGGTTCGCTCCGCTCTATATCGGCGGGGACGACCGTCGCAGGCTGCGGGGCATGATGCGCGGCGCATTCCTGATCGCGCTGGTCAACGGCACGGTGGCTGGTGTACTGTTGTCGCTGCTGGCAGGACCACTGGCCGACCTGCTGTTTGCCAAAGAGCAGATGACCGGGATTTTCAGGATCTGCGCGCTGGCCTTGCCGTTTATGGTCAGCGGACGGGTGCTGGTCAAGTCAGTGGTGGCCTTCCAGAAAATCGGCTACCGGGTAGCGGTCAACCAGTTCGCCAGTCCGGTAACCAGGCTGGTGCTGACCGTCGTGCTGCTGGCCGCCGGAATGAGGGCCGAGGGCGCGATGTGGGCTTATGCGGCCAGTGAAATAATCAGTTGGTGCGCGCTGCTGTGGCTCCTGCAGCGGCGGGTGCAGCCGATTTTCGGCGGCGGCGCCGGGGACGCGGAATTTGACTTCAGGCCATTTATCACCTACTGCCTGCCGCTGTTCCTCTCGGGGCTGGTGGTGCAGGTGATGAACTATATCGATGCGTTCATGGTCGGCCACTTTCTCGACAGCGCCCGGGTGGGGCTTTACGGGGCAGCCGCCCGCCTGGCGGCTCTTGTTGCGCTGGGAACGGAATTGCTCAACCCGCTGTTTCTCTCGATCACGACCGGCGCTTTCGCCCAGAAACGCCACGAACTGGTCAGCGGCACGTTCAACAGCAACAACCGCTGGTTTCTGTATATCAGCCTGCCGATTGTCTGCCTGCTGGCGATCATGGCTCCGGAGGCGATGGTGCTGGTCTGGGGAGACAACTTTGCGGGCGGGGCGACTGTCCTGACAATTCTCGCGGCGGGACGGTTTTTTTACTACCTGTCGTCAACCAGCGGCCTGCTGCTGACGATGTACGCGCGGACAAAGCTGATCCTGGCGCTGAACCTGATGGCCGCGGTTGTCAATTTCTGCCTGAACCTGTACCTGATTCCCCGCTACGGAATCGAGGGAGCCGCGGCAGCCACCGCCGTCACCCTGACCATGCACGCGCTGCTGACTGTCATGGCCGCCCGCCGCACCCATCCGGCCGCGGGGCTGAAAGTGTTTTTCCCGCGCCTGCTGGCAGCCGCTGTCCCGCCCTCACTGCTGGCCTGGGCTGTCAAGCTCACCGGCCTGTCTCCCCTGCCGGCCTGCCTGACGGCCGGAATCCTGTTTTGCGCAACTTTCCCGATGATGTTGAAACTGATGGGCGTCCTGCATGAAGAGGACCGCCGGATCTGGCGGCAGATCAGGGAGCGGATCGGGATGGGCGCGAAGGGTCCGCAGGTTCATCCGGAAGATTGATCGCTCAACAAGTCCAGATGCCGCGAATAGGTGACGATCTCGAGGCTGTGGCGTGAGGGCGCCAGTTCGGCGAGACCCGCGGCGGCCTGCTCGTACTCGATCGCGTCGCGGGGGTCAAGGTACAGGTTGAGGTAGCCGCCGTGGCGCTCGGCCAGGGTCACCGCCTCGCGGCACAGTCCCGCGAACTCGCCGTCGCTAAGATGACGGGCGTTGCGCTTGCGCAGGGCATGCCAGCTATCCAGCACGGCGAACGGGTGACGGGGACAGGTGCTGACCGGAAACTCCCAGACGCCCTCAGCGGCCCTGAACGGCAAGCCGAACGATTCCGTTCCCGGCGCCGTCCTGCTGGATGAATAGCGATAACCCTGCTCCGCCAGCAGCCGGTAGAATTCCCTGCCGGTCACGTTACCGAAATGCGGCGCACGGAACCCCGCCGGTTCAACTCCCAGCAACTCCCCGCACGTTTTCCCGCACGTTCCGATTTCAGCTGCCTGTTCCTGCGGGCTTAGCTGGTCGAATGTCCGGTCGGGGCAGAGGAGCTCGTTGTCCGGGTGGTTCTGGGTGTGGTTCAGCAACTCGTGCCCATCCTCAACCAGACGGCCGTGCTCATCAGGAAACCGTTCGACCAGAGCGCCCACCACAGCGAAACAGGCGGTGATCCCCAGGGCGGCAAGCCGGTCGCACAACGCTGGCAGGGCCTGGACGTCCTCCGGGTAGTCGACATCGAACGAAACAGTCAGCTTGCCGCCCGATGATGGAATCGTTCCGGCTGTTTCCCCCTGGGCCTGGAACAGCCAGCGGGAGAAAAACCGGCCGCCCAGCCCGTAGACCGAGGCGGTGGCCAGCGGGCCCGGATTGCCGCCCAGCGTGTTAACCAGCCATCGTTTCCAGGACAATGTCCACGATCCTTTCCCCGGCCCGGCCGTCACCGAACGGGTTGGTCCAGCCGCCGCGCCTGCCGGCCATCCGCCGCACGCCGTCCAGAACCGCTTCCGGCTCGGGGCCGGTAACGACGTTGGCCCCCACCTCGACCGTTTCCGGACGCTCTGTGGACCGGCGCACGGTTACGCACGGGACTCCGAGTACGCAGGATTCCTCCTGCACTCCGCCGGAATCGGTGACTACGAGCAGGGACTCCCGTTCCAGCTGCACGAACCCGAAATAGCCCACCGGTTCCACCAGCCTGATATTGTCCCCCGGGGCCAGGCCGAACGACTCGATCCGGGAGCGTGTGCGGGGATGGACCGGAAAGAGCGCCGGCACGCCAAGCTCTTCGGCGGCCTGCCCGACAACGCTCAACAGGGGTCTCAGCACCTCCGGGCGGTCGACATTTTCCGGGCGGTGCAGGGTAACCAGGATGTATTTACCTCGTTCGATATTCCATTTGCCGCCAGTCCACTCCTGCCGGCCCGCCAGATCCGGGATCGCCAGTAAAGTATCCACAACAGTGTTGCCGGTCACGTGGATCCGCTCCTCAGCGAAACCCTCGCCCAGCAGTATCCGGCGCGCCCCGTCGGTGGGAGCGAACAGGAGGGCGCTCAGGTTGTCGGCCAGAATCCGGTTGTACTCCTCGGGCATCCGGCTGTCATAACTGCGCAGGCCGGCCTCGACATGCGCCACCGGAATCCCGGCCCTGGACGCCATCAGCGCACCGGCCAGGACCGAGTTGGTATCTCCCTGGACATAGACCAGCGACGGTTTTAGTGTCGCCAGCGCCTGCTCCAGACGCGGCAGCATCCGCCCGAGCTGCTCGCCCTGGGTTCCCGAACCGGCATCGAGGTTGACATCCGGCTTCGGCAGACCGAGCTGCTCGAAAAAGACGGCGTCGAGTTCCGGGCTGTAATGCTGGTTGGTATGGATTATCCTGTATGGGAGATTGCGGGCAACATACTGGCGAATAACAGGATAGAGCTTGATAATCTCGGGGCGTGTGCCCAGAACGAACGCTGCCGGCACTGGATATCTCCGGGGTTGGTTTCAATATAAAACGTAGTTACGCTGACCGGTTCCCGCGCATGAATTTACAATCACCGGCCGGAGCCAGGCAAGACAAGTATTTTACGGCTGCAATAATCCGTGCAAAAATGAAGCCAGTTCAGTCAGGGGGATTCAAGGGAAAACGGGAGAGGATATTATCGGCGGTAAGACAAGATCATTCGGCGGCGGGTTCTTTGTCCTGCCCCTCCGGAGCATTGTTTTCACTACTGGCTTCCGGGGCCTGGTCGTCGCTTTCCTTTTTTTGCTGGCGCGCGGCCTCGGCGGAAGCCTTTTTCTTCTCGGTCTTTTCTTTCTCGGCCTCTTCCCTGCCGGCCTTGTTCAACCCGTGCAGCTTATCGGTGATAGTTGAGCACTTGGTGTAGGCCTTGACCTTGCCGGCACCGACATAGATTTCGATTTTGACCTGGCTCATGTGCTCGCACATGAAATCCGGGTCGAGGCTGTTGTTGCAATAGACCGTACGCGGTAGTGAGTTGCCGCTAGCCGGCGGGTAAGGGACGGCGGAATTGAAGGGACAGAAATCGACAAGCTCTTTCAGTTTTTCCTCGTATCCCTCGATCAGGATTTCATCCATCTCGAACAGGCTGACTATCGAACTGACTATCTGCCCCGCCAGGCCCTGGCCTTTATACAGCTTGACCATGGCCAGCAACACGTTTATCAGACCGTTCCGGCGGCTGAACAGAGGTGGCCGGGTTTGTTTAGACAGTTATTCACAGTTTATAAGTGGTAAGCTGCCAGTTATCATGCCGCTACCGGT
>VRUH01000076.1 GCA_019456185.1 Candidatus Glassbacteria bacterium
AGCTTGCCGAAACTGTCGGCGTACTCGGGGTGCTTGTCCCACATGTCGTTGGAGTAGGGCAGGCCGAAATACTCATCGAACCCGTGGCGGGTAGGCAGAAACTGAGGCTGGTAGCCCAGGTGCCACTTACCGACACAGGCTGTGGCGTAGCCCTGCTCCTTGAGCATCTCGCTGATCAGCAATTCATCGTCGCTGATCCCGTGGTTGCTTTTCGGGGTCAGCGCACCAAGGATACTTACCCGCTCCGGGTAGCAGCCGGTGAGCAGGGCCGCGCGTGAGGCCGAGCAGACCGCCGTGGCGGCGTGGAAATCGGTAAAGCGCACACCCTCGGCGGCCATCCGGTCCAGGTTCGGAGTACTGTAGCCCTGCGCACCGAAACAACCGATATCGGCATACGCCAGGTCGTCGCAGAAGACAATCACCACGTTGGGCTTGCCCTGGCGCATGGCCTGCCCGCCCGCGGCCTGCTCGGCTTGCGGAGAGTTGCAGCCGCCGAAAGCAGCAGTCGCGCCCAGAGCCGACGCCGATAGCGAGAGAAAATCACGTCTGTTGAAATTTTTATTCATGGCAGTTGTCCCGCGGAGGTTAATGGTGGGGTGAGGGTTCTAGTCAGTTCAATGTATCAGTTGTAAGAAATGTTTTCCGGTCAGCTCAGTTTGCGCGGCGGATGCGCACGGCCTTGATCTGTATCCCGCCCGGTCCGGGGACTTCGGGCGCACTCAAGCGTAGCGTGGTTGCTCCGGCGGGAAGGTTCATCACGCCCAGCGGCAGGGCGGCCCACTCTTTTTCGTAGACCTCGATCCGCTTCACCCGGTCCGGACTGGGAATGTACGGCGGGTCGTGGGGCTGTTCGATAGCCGCCGCCAGCCCGGCTCCGGCCGCCTCAATTCTGATAACCGCTCCCAGGTCCTCCGGCGGGCAGACATAATCGACAGCGAACTCGTACTTGCCTGCTGTTATTACCTCGATATTCCACGTTGCCTCGCCGCCAGCGGGGGAAAAATTCTGGACCCAGTCGTTGGCCCAGCCCGCGCGGCCGTTGTAGGTAAGTCCGCCGGACAACTCCGCTTCGTGGCCCGGCAGGACCGCAGTCCAGCCGCGGTATCCGATTGGAATCGGGGGAACAGTCAGCCCGCCTGAGCGGGCCTCGGTCCTCCATTTCCCGAATGCGCCGAAGAGAGCCGAGGAAACTGCCGGCAGGCTTGCCGACAGGTCGTGGCGCTGGCCGGGGTCGGCCAGGACATCGTATAACTCCGGCGGGTTGCCGCCGCGAACCACCAGGTTCCAGCGGTCGGTATGGACCGCCCCGTTTCCGCGCCAGCCGGTGAACATCATCCTGTCCGGCCAGTCCCTGGCGGTACCGGTCAGCAGGGGCACGAGGCTGGTCCCGTCGAGCGGCCGGGTGCCGGCGGTCCCGATCCCGGCGATTTCGCACAGGGTGGGCAGCAGATCGACATGGGCGGCTACCCGCTCCACTCTCGTGCCCGGAGCGATCTTGTCCGGCCACTGGATGTAACACGGAACCCGCGTGCCCCCGTCGAATACCGAGCCCTTGCGCTCGCGGAGGCCGTTGTTGAACCGGTCGGTCTGGGGACCGTTATCGGTGATAAAGACCACCACGGTCCTGCTCCGGACGCCGTTGTCGTCCAACGCGTTCAACACGCGGCCGAAATTGCGGTCGAGGTTTTCCACCATCCCGTAGACACAGGCCAGCGTTGGATCGCCGGTCAGACGGAAATACTTGTCGTAGAACTGGTCCGGCACCTGGAACGGCGAGTGGGGCGTGTTGTAGGGGAGGTAGAGGAAAAACGGCCTGCGGGCGTTCTGCTCGATAAACGAGATCGCTCCATCGGTGAGCACGTCGGCGATATAGCCCTCGGTTTCCACCATTTCGCCGTCGGAGTCCAGGGTTGTGTCGAAATAGTTGTTCCAGTGGCCGGCGCAGAAACCCAGGAAATGGTCGAAACCGCGGCCCAGCGGGTGGTAGGGGTAGTGAGCGCCGTTGTGCCACTTGCCGAAACATCCGGTGGCGTAACCCTGGCGCTTGAACAGGTCGGCGACCGTGACCTCGTCCAGGCTCATGGTTTCCCGGCCGCGTGTTACCCCATGGACTCCGCTGCGCCACGGGTAACGTCCGGTAAGCAGCGCCGCGCGGGTGGGAGCGCAGACCGGCGAGACATGGAAACGCTCCAGGCTGGCTCCGCTGGCGGCGAACGAATCCAGGACCGGGGTCTCCAGGTACAGGTTGCCGTTACGGGGGACGTCGCCCCAGCCCTGGTCGTCGGTCAGCACCAGCACCACATTGAGAGGAACATCCCCGCCGGCGCATGAACTCACCAGCGGAGCACCCAGCGCCAATGCGGCGCCGGCGCGGAAAAAGGTGCGACGGTTGAGCTTGTGATCAGGCATTGGAACAGGCTTCGGTGAAAAATACCGCGCCGTTGAACTTGCGCGGCGGAGGAAGAAACGGAACGATCTTAATTTTATCAAAGCGAGAGGCGGATGTCAAAAGTTACAGATACTCACTTCCCGGCCCGGGCGGGTTTCAATTATCCTGCCGCTCGGCAGGCGCCATCTCGATTGTCAACTCGTGCGCCCGGGCGTACTCTCCGGCCCTGGCTGCCAGGGCGACCCGCCACCTGTCGAGCCCGATCCGTGCGAACGGGGCGACCATGAACTCCATGTCAGGTGTGCGGTCGGCCCAGAGGTCCTTCGTATCGTTTCCGACAAAGACATACTCCCGGCCGTCCACTGACCGGCCCTTGGGGTAGCGGCTGCGTTCCCAGACTTCCTTGAAACCGCCCCAGAATTCCCGTCCCCACCCCTGGTGGCCGGCCACCAGCCGGTCGGCCCGGGCAAGGGAGTACCCGGCGCTCGCGAAATCGCCGCCTGCATGGGACTCGGCGGCCCGGCGGACCGCCCCCTCGGCGTCGGCCATCGTGATAACCGTGCGGATGAAATACTCCGCCATGCCGGCCACGGCCAGAAACACTTCCAGGCTGTACCGGTTGCGCTCCACTGTAGCCGTGGAGCGGGTGAGGATACTGCGCAGATTGGCGTTGCGCCCCAGCATCACCCTGGCACTGTCGATCAGCGCGGCGTGGCTGTCGCTGAAGGAGGATTCCAGCCTCAGGTCGCCGGGCCGGGGCAAGCCGGGCGGAGGCAGCAGGTAATCGTAGCGCCGGGTGCCGACCCCCTTGCCTTCGGAGTTACCGTAGGAGGGGCCGCGCGTGATACTCGGCACGCGGTCCCAGCCGCTTTCGAAAAAGCGGGCCTGCTCGATCAGCATTTTGTAGACAGCGGTCATATCCGGACGGTTACGGCCGTGAAAGAAGTCGAAAAAGTCCTCGACATGCTGGTCGAGCGACGGGGTGGCCGTACTCCAGGCGTACTGGTTGACAGTCGCCCAGCCCAGCCAGGCGGCCTCCTCGTGGGGACCGCTGGCGTCCCAGTAGGCGGCGAACGAGCCGATCGCCCGCGGAGCTTTCCGGCGGCCCTCGATGATTGTCTTCCGCGCCGCGTCCAGCCGGCCGTAAACCTCGTCGCCGCGGTAAGTGGCGGGGAAATAGTTGGGGAACAGCAGTTCGACACCCTGCATCGACGTGTAGATCAACTGTCTCATCCCGATCTCGTTCTCGGCATCGACAAAGGCCCGGTTATCGCCCAGGACGCCATCGATCAGGTCGCGGGGCAGCAGCCTGATATGTTCGGGCAGCAGCGGGTATTCCACCCAGGCCAGCACTCTGCGGCCTCGCTCGGTCAGCCAGGGGTACATGCGGTTGACATATTCCGCCCAGGCCAGGCTGCGGTTTTCGTTGTTATATTGCCGTCCGCATTTTTCGCAGATCCCGGCGTAATAGACCTCATCCATCGCCATGTGGAAATATTCAACGCCCGGGGTGGCCTCGATCAGGTCAGCGTAAAGATCCTGAATCAGCCGGATCGCATCCTCGTCGCACAGGCAGGCCTGGTAGTTGTTCCCGTCAGAGCGCAGACCGGCGAATTGGGGATGCTTGAGCGCCCAGTTGAAATGGGCGGGGGACTGCATGTCCGGTACGAACTGGATATGGCGCTGCAGGGCATAGCGGCTGAAATCCTGCATCTGCTCTGTCGTATAAGCTCCGGGGATACCGATCGCCGGATGACTGGGGTACTCGAACCGGTCATCCAGATCGAAGGCTACGCAGTTGACTTTCATCAGCGCCAGCCAATCGAAATGCCGCTTGAGAGTCTGTGGCAGTTCCTGGTGCAGTTTGGTATCCTTGTGGGCGAACCTTAGCTCCAGGTCGGGCCAGTCGGTGATCGCGCACTCCGGCAGGCTCCAGGCGACGCCCGTATCGCGGCGAATAAGCTGAACCAGGCTGCAGACGCCATAGAACAACCCCTGCGCGCTGTTGCCCGTGACCACCACGCTGTCGGGGAAAACAGCCAGACGGTAGCCCTGGCGGTCCAAAGCCGGGTCTCCACTTTCGGAAACAGTGCCCGGAACCACGCGCAGAATAATACGGCCCCCGCCGCCACCCTCGAACCTCAGCCCGGCCAGCTCCCCGGCCCAGCGTTTGAGCCAATCCGCAGCGAACCCGTCCACGCCCGCCTGCACCTCCACGCTCCACGAGTTGCCGATAGCGACATCCCGCGCGCCAAGTTCAACTTGCCGGGGAGCCGGAACGATAACGTAGCCCCTGGCTCGCAGGCCGGTGACAGAAGACAAGCCGCCGGTGCACCAGAGGAGGCTGAACAGGACCGCCAGCAGAAAAGTGACGACAGAATATTTGCGCGGCAGGGATGGCTGCATGCTGACCGGCTCCGGATGGGTGTGAAAAGCTGCTGGAGTTGAATAGCGAAACCGCCGGGGAGCAAGCTGCGCACCTCCGGCGGTTTAAATTTAACATTGCCCGGCTGTCAAAGACAACCCCGGGTTAACTCGGTTGACGGGAGATTACCCGCCTTCCTGTTCGACAACCTCGACCGGCTGGTATTCCCTCTGCCCCGCCCCGAGACCGATTAACCGCCGTAAATCTTCCAGGATGATGTACATCGAGGGTATGAGCAGCAGGGTGATCATCGTGGCGAACAGGATGCCGAACCCCAGGCTCAGCGCCATCGGGATCAGGAACTGGGCCTGCACGCTGGTTTCCAGTATTATCGGCATCAGGCCGAAAAAGGTGGTAAACGATGTCAGGACGATCGGCCGCAGCCTGCGGCGGCCCGCCGCCATGACCGCCGGAAGGATCTCCTTGCCCTGCTTGCGGTTTTTGTTTATCTGATAGATCAGCAGCAGGCTGTCGTTGACCACCACGCCCGCCAGGGCCACTACTCCGAACATGCTGAGCATACTCAGATCGTAGCCCATTATCAGGTGACCGATCACCGCGCCCACGAACCCGAACGGGATAGCGGCCATGATCAGGAGGGGCTGGCTGTAGCTGTGGAACGGAATAGCCAGCAGGGCGTAGATAGCCAGCAGGGCCAGCAGGAACCCTTCGGCTGTGCTGGCCATCGACTCCGCGCGCTCGCGCTCCTCGCCCACCAGTTCATAGCTCAATCCGGGATAGTCGGCGATAAGCTGCGGCAGGACAGTGGCCTGGATATCGGCTAGGATTTCACCGCTGTTCGCCATCTCGGCGTCGACCGTCCCCTGTACATTGACAGTGCGCTTGCGGTCGACCCGGTTGATTGCGTTATATCCCCGGCTTTCCTCGATATAGGCGGCCTGCTCCAACGGAAGCTCACCGCCTCCCGGAGTACGGATTCGCATCTGGTCCAGGTCCCATATGCTCTTGCGGTCGTCCGCGGGGTAGCGCACCATCACCTTGACCTCGTTACGGCCGATCTGCTGCCGCCGGGCCTCCGCACCGTAAAACGCACCCCTGACCTGGACGGCCAGATCGCGCTCGGTGATCCCCAGGGTGCGGGCGGCGGGCTTGAGCGTGAACTTAAGTTCTGGTTTGCCCTTGGAATAGTTGTCCTTGATATCGCTGACGCCCGGATAATCCCGCAGGGTCTCCTGAAGCCGCTCGCTGGCGCTCTCCAGCACCCCAAAATCGTTGTGGGCCAGCTGGACATCAATATTGGCGCCCATCTGCATCAGGTTGGAAGTGTAGGTTATCGACTCCACGCCTGGTATTTCGCCCACCCGCTGCCGCCAGAGATTCTCCACGGCCACCGAGGAGATATCGCGCTCGTCGCTCTCGACCATCATCATACTGACTTCCGACAGGTTGGCCGCAGTCGCCTCGCCGCCAGAGGCGCCATGCGGCCCGCCTGAACCCAGGCTGCCGCCGACAATGGCGAATACGCTTTCCACCGTGGGTGTCCGGCGTCCGGAGGCACTGTCGTGGGAGGCCATTACCTCCCGGCCCTTGGCCACGATATATTCGGTAATCTCGGCAGTCTTATATGCCGGAGTGCCGGGGGGCATCTGCAGGTTTACGTTCACCTGGTCGCCATCCACGCGGGGCATGAACGAGAACTTGACTATTCCGCCCCGGATCAGCCCGACTGTCAGCACCAGCGTGGCGAATCCCGCCGCCAGGGTTGCGTAGCGGTAGCGAAGGCAGATATCCAGCGCGCGGGAATACGGCCCGCTGGTAAATTCGTCCAGCCAGCGGCTGACCCTTTTGCGCGTGTTGTCGATCATGCCCAGCAGCCCGTGCGAGTCCAACCTGTGCTTGCCGATCGACAGATGGGCCGGAAGGACCAGCAGCGATTCGATGAGTGAAACCGTCAGAATGGACATCACCACCAGCGGGATCGTTTTGATAAACTTGCCCATCAGGCCGCTGATAAACACCAGCGGCATGAACGCCACCAGAGTGGTCAGGATGCTGAACGTAATCGGCATCGCCACTTCCAGCGCCCCGTCCACGGCCGCTTTCGGGAAAGGCTTACCCATCTGACGGTGCTCGTAGATATTCTCGCCCACGATTATCGCGTCATCCACCACGATCCCCAAGGCCAGGATAAATGCGAACAGGCTCATCATGTTGATCGACACGCCCAGCCACGGCATGATGAACATCGCGCCCAGGAACGAGATCGGCAGGCCGAGCATGACCCACAGGGCCAGGCGGATTTCAAGGAACAGCCCCAGCACGATCATCACCAGGGTCAGGCCGATAGCCGCGTTCTTGATCAGCAGGTTCACACGGCTGTTGTAGATTTCTGTTGTGTCGTACCAGACATCCAGGCTCATCGACCCGGGCAGGCCCAGGGACTTCTCCTCGGCGTAACCGATCACCAGGTCGCTGATCTCGGTGGGCTTCTGCTCACCCACGCGGAACACCTTTATCATCGCGGCCGGCCGGCCGTTGAACTCGGCGTGCATGTCCGTTTCCCGGAACGCGTCCCTGACCTCGGCGATATCGCCAAGCTTGACCCGCGCACCCTCGCCGGTGCCGATTATCGTGATCTGCTCGTACTCGGTTCCGGTGTAGCGCTTCTCCTTGGTGCGCAGCAGTATCTCTCCGCCCTCGGTCTTGATCGTGCCGCCGGGAAGGTCGAGCGAAGCCAAGCGCACCGCGCCGGCCACATGCTCCAGCGTCAGGCCGTAGCGGCGAAGGTTTTTCTCGGGCACCTCGATCGAGATTTCGTAGGGCCGCAAACCTCCCAGGTCCACCTGGGTGATCTGCGGGAATGCCAGCAGTTCCTCGCGGATCAGCTCGGCCTGCTCCCGCAGGCTGCGCTCCGGAACATCGCCGTAGAGCACCAGGCTGATAACCTCGATACGGTTGATGAGCTTGGAGATAATCGGCTTCTCCGCCTCCTCCGGGAAAGTGATTATCCGGTCAACCTCGCTCTTGATCTCCTGCAGGGCCACGTCGGGGTCGTGGCCGGCCACCAGCTCGGCGGTGACCACGCCCATCCCCTCGGTGGCGGTGCTGCGGATCTCCTTGATCCCGTCCACGCTGGTGATATTGTCCTCGATCTTGAGGATGATCCCCTCCTCGACCTCCTCCGGCCCGGCCCCCGGATAGGGCACCTGGACCTGGATCATATCGAGGCTGATCTCGGGGAAAATCTCCTGTTTGATCGAGAAGGCCTTGATCAGCCCGCCCACCAGCAGGACCATCATCAGCAGGTTGGCCGCCACGTGGTTGCCGGCCATCCATTTGATCGCTCCCCTCATCGCACCTCCCCGGTCTGGGCCACCCGCAGTTTCAGCCCGTCGGCCGCGCCGGCCAGGTATGTTGTCACCACCCTGTCTCCGGCACGCAGGCCGGAGCCAAGCACGGCCGTCTCCTGCTCGCGGCGCAGCAGTTCGACATTCCCGATTTTCAGGGTGCTGTCGGCTGCAACGAACAGCCAAACCGTTCTGTTCTGCCTGAGCGCCGAGGCGGGCAGGCGGTAGACATTATCGAGCATCCTGCCGGAGATTCTCACCTCCACGAAACTGCCCACCGCCAGTTCGAACGGCCGTCCACTCTCCGGGTCACCCAAGCCGTAGGGGTCGTCGACAGCAATCACCACGCGCTCCATCCGCCCCTGCTGGTCGACCACACCCAGGTTACGCACCACTCTGCCGATCCAGCTATAGATACGCCCGTCCACCTCCATTCGCACCTCGGCCGGAGAACCGGCAAGGCTGTTGACCGGCGATGGGACATCGAGCCAGCGGAGGTCGCTCAGGGGCAGGGGCACTGTCACCTCGGCGCGGTCGGTGCCGATCAGGACCGCCACGGTGGTCCCGGATCGCACGTACTGACCCGGATCGATATTTTCCGAGCGCACGCGGCAGTTGAACGGGGCGTGGACTTTCGTCCTTTCCAGGTTCAGCTCGGCCCGCTCGACCGTCGCGGCAGCGGCTTTGAGCTGGGCGCGGGCATTCTTGAGCTGGGGTTCGTGAAGGACCAGCGGGTTGGGTTCGCCGGAGCGCCTGTCTCCCAGGCGCTCCCATTCGTCGCGGGCCACCTCGGCCCGGCCCTCGGCGGTCGCCAGCTCGTATTCGGCGCGGGCCAGCTGCGATTCGGCACCCTGGAGCGCCAGGACGTAGTCCACGTCCTCGATCTCGAACATCACTTCACCGGCGCTGAAATAACCGCCGGCTACGAACTGGTCGGCTACTTTCACCACCTTGCCCTCGACCTGCGGGGCGATATTGGCCTCCACCCGCGGCTGGACCGTACCGGTGGCGTAGACAGTCACCTGGTGGCTGGTGGGGCTGACCTCGATAGTCTCGACAAGCGGCCCCGGACTGACCCTGTGCTGCTTCTCCGGAGCGCTGCGGCTGGCAATCATGATCGCGGTCAGCGCAAACGCCCCGGCCAGGATCGCTACCGGGATACCGGCTTTACGTAAGAGTCTGCTGTTCATTATCCACCTTCTCCAGGGGTTATTTGGCGCTCAGCCTGTTTTCTGCTTCGCTTTCCATCCAGTTGCCGCCCAGGGCGCGGGCCAGGCTGATCCGGTGAGAGATCAGCTGCCTGCGCGCGGCCACCAGTTGGCTGCGGGCGTCGAAATCGGCGCTCTGACCGGTCAAAACAGGGAGGTAGTCGCTCAGGCCCTGCGAGTAGTTATCGACGGCGAGGCGGAGGGCGCCGCCGGTGGACTCCACCCGCTCCTCCAGCCGCCCGATTCTTTCCTCGGTAGTCCTGTTGCGGACCAGCGCGTCCTCCACCTCGCCGAATGCGCCTAACACAGTCTCGTGATAGAAAGCCAGCCGCTCGCGGAACGCGGCCCGCGCCCTGTCGGCCTCGGCGCGCCTGCGGCCCCCGTCGAAGAGCGGCATCAGGACGCTGCCGGCCAGATTCCAGAAATTGGCCGAGATCACGTCGAAGCCGTAATCGCTCCTGCTGCGGCCGTAGTCGCCGGTGAGGTTGAAGGAGGGGAAACGCTGGGCCACCGCCTGGCCCACCCGGGCGTCGGCGGCCATCACCCGCAAGAGTGCGGCTTCCACATCGGGACGGCGCGCCAGCAGCTCCGAAGGCAGCCCGGCGGGGAACGCCTCCGGCACCGCGGGCAGCTCGGCGACAACCGCGTCCTCCAACGTCCCCGGATAACGGCC
Source organism: Candidatus Glassbacteria bacterium (assembly GCA_019456185.1). NCBI lineage: Bacteria > Candidatus Glassiibacteriota > Candidatus Glassiibacteriota bacterium. Next base: position 10,004 of record VRUH01000076.1, read on the forward strand.
CAGCAGGAGCGAAAGCGCGTGCTCGGCAGCGGCCAGTTCGGCCTCGATCTGCGGAGCGCGGGCCCTCGCCCCGGCCAGATTCTGCCTGGCCTGGTAGACATCGAGCGCCTCCACCAGCCCCAGCTCGTAACGCCGGTCCACCAGGTCGGTAAGCTGCTCGAACGACTCGATTGTCCGCCGGGTGAGCGCAAGCTGCTCGCGCTGCTCGGCCACGAGGTAGTAGAGGTCGGCGGCGCTGGCGGAAACAGTCAGGTACATACTCTCAAGGTCGCTGCGGCCGGCCTCGGCGTCGAGCCTGCCGGCGGCGTGGGCGGCGGCCATCTTGCGCCAGACATCCAGTTCATAGGCGGCACTGGCCGACAAGATGGCGGTCTTAGAAATATAATTACCGAAAACGTTCGCCTGTTGGCCCCGGCTTGTCCGGCCCTCCAGGTTAAGCGACGGCAACCGTCCGGCGCGGGCGCTGCGACGGGCGGCATCCGCCTGCTCCAGCCTGGCCACAGCCTGGGCCAGGCCGTAGTTGGCAGCCAGCGCCGAGTCGATAACCTCCGAGAGCGCGGAGTCATCGAACACCAGCCACCAACGGCCGCCGCCGTAATGGTTCGCAGCCGCCCCAGACACTGAATTGAAAGCAGCAGGCGGCTCAACCGGAGGCTCAATATTTTGCGTCCTGTGCACTGCACAGCCCTGGATAACCAGCAGGGCGAGCAGCACGTTTGTCTGCATGGCAAAAAACTTCATCCCGCCTCCATTCCCGCGGTGATAAAATCGATCAACTTATCTTTCTTTTGCTGCAACTCCCTGAAATCGCCTTCCTCCTTAAGCGCAAAAGAAAGAAATTCCTTGTCCGCCGAGAGGCGAATCAGCATACTGCCCATGGTGGACATGCTGATAATCAGACTAAACAGCACGTCCTGGGGGTCGCGGGTGGGAAGGGCCTGGCATATTGCCTCGTGCAGGGCGGTCAGGGCCGGACGGGCGGATTCAATGAAGTTACGGTTAAGGAAACCCTCGGTATCGGCCATCGAGCGCCAGATCAACCGGACGAAACTCCGCCCGCCGGCGTTGCCAAGCGCAAGTTCGAACGCTGGATCGACAAACGCCCGGAACAGGTCCTTGACGGCAGGACGGTGTCCGCTGCTGCGGGCCTCGCCAAGTACTTTCTCCAGGTTTTCTATCCGCGCACGGTTGGCCGGTACCATTTTGCGCTCGAAAACCCGTTTTACCAGCTCCTCCTTGGAACCGAAATGGTAGTTGACAGCCGCCAGGTTGACCCCGGCGTCGCTGGTGATCGCCCGCAGGCTGGTCCCGGCGTAGCCATGTTCGGCGAACAGCCGCTCGGCGCTGTCGAGAATCCGCTGCATCGTAAGGCCTTCATTTGCTTCAACCATTGTGACAGGATCCATCGACAGGATTAAAACAGAAAATCAAACGATTGTATGATACGCTTGTTTCATACAGTCATTTTAATCATTTTTGCCGGATTGTCAAGGTCTCGGGACTTTTTTTCCGTTTTCGCCACCCCGGCAGACTGCCGTAGTAATAATATTGACAATTCACAGGGGCCGGGTTATCGTGACTGCAATTAATTTCTGAGAGAATATAATGCCCTGGCCAGCTGGTGGAATGCGGTGAGCTCCAAGACGTGATGGGTTCACCAAGCGCCGGACAGGCATGCCCCCGCCGAAAAAATCTGCTGCTGTTTTTCCTTAAGCCTTACCCACAGGCTCCGGGCGGAGTTCCCCGGCAGTAATCACGGGCTTGTGAAATCATTCCGGAGGCACACAATGCAGCTTGTTGCGCGGGCGGACCTGGTGATTGTCGGCGTCTATCTGCTGGCGATGATCGGCATTGGCGTGGTGATGTCCTTTTTCAACAAGGACGACAGTGATTTTTTCCGTGGCGGCAACAAGATGCCGTGGTGGCTGGCCGGCGTGAGCCTGTTCATGAGCATGTTCAGCGTCTACACGTTCACCGGCGCTGCCGGACTGGCCTACCGCTCGCCTGGAGTGGCGTTCCTGCTGTATTTCCTCAACGGGGCAGGCTACCTGATCGGGTTCCTGTTCCTGGCCTCGCGCTGGCGGCGCAGCCGCTCGGCCACCATTTTCTCCTACCTCACCGAGCGCTACGGACTGACCACCAACCAGGTATACAGCTGGATGGGCCTGGCCGCCTCGATTGTGCAGTCGGGTGTGATGCTGCTGGCGCTGGCGAAGTTCGTCTCGGTGGCGATCGGCACGGACCTGACCTCGACCATTATCGTCTGCGGAGCCGTGATCGCCGCTTATTGCCTGATCGGCGGGCTGTGGGCGGTGGTGGTTACCGACACGCTGCAGTTCATGGTGATGTTTCCCTGCGCGATAATCACGATGTGGCTGGGAGTGAGCGCAATCGGCGGGGTGGACGTGCTGATGGCGAACGTGGCGACCTGGAATGTCCCTGACAGCGGCGTGTACATGAGCGGCGACGCCTGGAGCTACGGCTGGAAATTTATCATGGCCTACGGGGTGATGATGATTTTCGCCTCCAGCAGCGGGATCGCGGCCCAGCGCTATTTCTCGGTTAAAAAGGAGAAGCAGGCGCGCCAGGTGGCCCTGCTGACCATGATCCTGCTGGTTATCGCGCCGCTGGTCTGGCTGCTGCCGCCGGTCTGCGCACGGATCCTGGGCCTGGACCTGCAATTCGTCAGCGAGACCCTGAAGATGAACGCGCCGGAGGAGGCCGCCTACGTGGTGTTCTGCCTCAAGTATCTGCCGGTGGGCGCGATGGGGATTATCCTCTCGGCAATGCTGTCGGCAACGATGAGCAGCCTCAGCTCGAATTTCAACGCGTTCGCCGCTGTGATCACCGAGGACATAGTCAAGCAGCTCCTCTGGAAGAAAGCCAGCAGCAAGGCCCTGCTCGTGGTGGGCCGGGTCATGACCCTGGTGCTGGGTACGCTGGTGATCGCCGCGGCGGTGATCATGGCCGAACGTCCGGGCGGAGTGTTCCAGTTGATGCTCGATTTTTCGGGCGTGGTGATTATCCCGGCCGGCATCCCGATCGTGGTCGGCCTGTTTTACAAGCCGACACCCTGGTGGGCCGGTATCGCCAGCTACGTTTCAGGCGTCGCGGTCGGCCTGGCCGCGCTGTGGTACGACATGAGCATTACGATCGGCGGGGTCGAACTGCTCAGCGCGCCGCCCACGTTCGAGCAGCAGGTGTTCACAATCGGCACGCTGAGCGCGCTGGTGTATTTCATACCCGGCATGCTAGTCAAAATACGCGGCAGCTACGCCCAGCGGCTGGACGCATTCTTCACCAAGCTGGCCACGCCGATATCTGACGCCGAGGTGGGCGACAGCGAGACCACCGATGTGAGCAGCTACCGGATCACGGGCTGGACCACGGTGGGCATGGGTGCGGCGGTCAGCGGACTGGCCCTGCTGGACCTGCCGATTTCGGGCCGGATGATCAACCTCAGTGTCGGGCTGCTGATGGCCGCGTTCGGGCTGGCGCTGATCTGGATGTGCCGGGCGGGGATCAAACGAGCGCGGCATGGAACACAGATCTGAGTCTCTGCTTGCTGTGCAAGGCGGCTGCGATGCAATAAAAAAGCCGGAGTGGTAAAACCATACCCCGGCTTTTTTTATTTTTCTATCCTGACCGGGCGCACTCATCCGGTCAATTCGCTCAACTGCTCCCGCAGGAACGCCAGGTCATCGGCCAGCCGGGATTCGGTGTAGTCCTTGAAATACTCCAGGTACAACGGGCCGTCGTAACCCAGTTCCATCAGTCCGGCCAGCAGGGGCATCCACATGTGCGCCCCCTCGCGCAGCGGACCGGTATCGGCCTCGTCGCGGAACCAGTGGCAATGGACGAAGGCCAGCCGGGAGAACACCCGCTGGAGGTCCTCGACATTGCCCGGCACACTGCGCCGGTTTTCCTCCAGCATCTGGAAGTAGGTGTAGATGTTGTCGTGGCCTGCTCTCTCGAGCACGCTCATAACTTCCCCGGCCCCGCAGGTAGGCGTGTGCGTGTGGTACTCGAACCCGACTCTGATCCCGCGCCCGGCCCCCATCTCCGCCACCCTGGCCGTACGCTGAACCAGTAGTTCCACCTGCTCGACAGTCATTTCGCTCAGCTCGCCCGGATCGCCCCAGTGGCCGGACCAGACCCGGATCGTACCGCAGCCCAGGCCCTCGGCGATATCCAGCTGGGCGGAGAAATCAGCGGGATCGTCGTTAAACACGCCATGGTAGGAGCCGTAGCTGGGCAGTGCGATCCCCGCCTCACGGCAGAGCGTCGCCACCTCGCGCAGCCGTTTTTGCGGAGTGCCCGGCGGGATGTGGTAGTCGCGGCCGGACCACTA
>VRUH01000077.1 GCA_019456185.1 Candidatus Glassbacteria bacterium
CCGCCGCGCGGGAGCCGCCAAACTGCGCACGACCGCCACTCGGCTCCGGACCGCTCTTACCGGTTCACTCGGCGGGAGTTACGGGTATTCGCTGGCCTACGCTTACGCCGGCGGCGAACAGCCGTACGCCACGGATTCGCTGACCTATACAGCCGGGGCGTCCACTCATCGCCTGGACGCCGCGCTGTGTTCGGACCCCTCCGCCGCGGTCAGCCTGGGGGTGGACATCGCGGTTGCGTCTACCGGCCTCAACGACTTTCCCGACGGCTTTTCAGCCGCTGACTCCCGCTTCCAGAGCCGCCTGGCGGGCAGACTGGGTATCGGAGGTGAGGGGCCGGTAAAAGTCGGGATAACTGCCGGAGCACGAGCGGTAACCGGCAGCGAAACCCGGGCCGTGGGCAGCGCCCGGATAAGCGCGGTACGCGGGCAAAACCACGGCTTCTGGCTGTCCTGGCAACGAGATGCGCTGGCGCTCTCGCCGTCGGCGATGCTATCCGCCTACGGTACCCTCAGTCCTGCTGACAAGACAGGGATGGGGACAGTCGATCAGCTGGAAGCCGGCTGGAGCAGGGGAGGGAAAGACACCTGGCACTGGAAGCTGGCCGTATTCCACCGCCGGCTGGACAATCTCAGTATCGAGCCATACGGGGCCAACCCGTTCCGGGCGATTCCTCTGCGCCGGGTAAGCGCGGAGTTGACTGGTCTGCGGTTCGATGTGTCGCGCAAACTGTTCGGCGCTCTGGACGCCGAATGCTCGGGAATCGAGTGTTTCAATCCGCCTGATGAAATTCCCTGGCTGCCCGGCAGACGGCTGACAGCGTCGCTGGTTCTGCAGGGGATTGGCTATGACGGAGACCTCGGCTGGTCGATCCGGGGCGAGACGGTCTACGAGGGCGCCATGCGTTTTCCGGTTAGCGATAACCTGTCCTCGCCGCTTCGCGAGCAGCCGGGCAGGTTCAATTTCTTCGGGGCGGCCAGCCTGCGGATTATCGATTTCACGATTTACGGGCGGGCGGATTTCCTGGCCAGCGATTACTATAACGGTGTCGATCCCCTGCGGATGGCCGGTCCCCGCGTGGTGTTTGGTATCGACTGGGTGTTCCTCGATTGACAGGGCTATCCGGCGTAACCGCATGCGCGAGCAGCGGGAACAGCCATCCTGCGGTTTCCGACGATAATATGTGCTGTAAGTTCACCCTCGCACGCTTTTTGCATTCCAGACCAACAGGATTTGCAGTAAATGGTTTTTTCGTGGCGATAACATTTATCCGCCAGACCGCCTTGATGGCGATAAGTTACGGGGAATAATATATTTACATATCTATTGGCGCTGAAGGATAAATGACAGCCTCTCTCAGGACCGGTGCTGGCGCGACAGCGCAGTCGAGGGTATTTTCTGCCGGATTCCGCGAGAACGGAGAGACAGAAAGCTCAACGGGACTTAAAGTTGCATCCATTTTGGTTCGATATCAGAACAGGGACATTACGCGTCCGAAACTGAGAGGTAAACGTGCACAGGCTTAGCTTGATTACCGCGGCATTTATCATGCTCGCACTGACCGCCGGCGGTTTGACGGCGCAAACCGCCACAGTCCGCCGGCAGGCGTCGCTGATGGACATGCCCGGCGGCGGCGAGGCGGTGGTGCTCGACGTGCTCAGCCAGGGTATGAGCGTGGAGGTGCTGACAATCCAGGGCAACTGGGTGCGGGTGCGGATTCCCGCCACCAGCGAAGTCGGCTGGGTCGAGAGCGCGGTGCTGGCCCGCGTGAGCTCCGGTACGGGCGATGCTTCCGACATGCCGGGCGGGGTGGGTATGAGCGGAAGGGAGATGGAGAGAGTGGAAGGCAGGGTGGAAGCGATGACCGGCGACCTTGAGGATATCGAAGCACGGATTGACAGCCTGCTGACCGGAATGTCCGGTGAGGAAAGCGCCGCCGCGGGCGAGGGTGCGATGGAAGGCGAGCAAGATTTGCGTGGTTCCGGCGGGATGATGCGAGCCGCGCCTTACGGCGTTTACACGGCACTTCCGGAAGGCGATTACCGCTGGCGCAACCAGTTCCTGATGGGCACGTATATCCGCGGCGGTCAGAACTACTACGGTCTGGCGCTCACCCGCGCTCTGGACAGCAGGGGCCGCAACGTGCTGGTTGGACGCGCACAGTACGGCCTCGGTGAAATCAGGGGCAAGACGGATGATTTTATCGACTGGACAGTGGGCATGGATTTCAATCTTTTTCCCGAAACCTATGTTATTTACCCCTATTTCGGCGCGCATTTCGGCATGCGGCATCTGCTCGAAGACACACTTGCCGACCGTCATTTCTTCATCGCCGCGCCAACGCTGGGGATTCGCGCCGAGCTGGGCAATATTTTTACCCTCGGCGCCGAACTCCGCGGCCTGTTCCGTTTCGAGAGCGGCCACCGTCGCGACGACGGGATGGTCGGGTTCACCTGCGGTTACAGCTGGTAAGCCCTGTCAAGTTCGGTCACACAGTACAACTCCCCGATTTCCCGGATAATCGTCTCCACAATTTATGCTCCCGCGAGTACTTTCCGCGCTCTATTTGCCGAAAATTGATTGACTTTTTTGCAATTAGAAGTAAATTAGAAACCTGAGCATCGATTCCTTGTCTCCCTCCGAAACCATTGCAGTTCTTGAAGATAGAATATTGTATTCCCGGGCTGAGCCTGGACCTGTTATCGCCGCATTAACCCGGCGGGCAAGCTGAGTTGGACGGGAATCCATGACCGGCATTCCAGCGGATTGTTTACCATTCCCGGATCATGCCGGATCGGATGAATTACTTTCCATCGAATTCTTCTATCCGGACAGCTTCTGCCTCCATACACGTCCCGGCATTGGAAACCGATAGCGAACCATATAGACAAGAACTGATTTGAAAATATTTATCAATTGATTGACTGGAAATCGCGCACCCGCTACAGGAGGATTAAATGAGAAAATCTGGTCCGGCAGCACTTTTGTTTTTCGCAGCCGTGTTTGCCGCAGCAAACGTTTTCGCCCTGAGCAATTCGCTGGAGGAGCTGCTCCGCGACGAAGAAATAATCATGCCCGATAACCTGGAGGAGCGCTACGCCGGTTCCGCTGCGGTGATCGTGCTGGACAGGAAGGAAATCAACCAGAGCCGTTCGATCGATCCGGTCTATATCCGCCGTCACGTGGCGGTCAAGGTGCTGAACGAGGACGGCGTCCGCGAGTTCAGTACGGTGAAGGTGCCGTATTACGAGCAGGTCAAGGTCAACGATTTCAAGGCCCAGATCATCCGCGGCGGTCAGACTATCGAGGTCAAAGGTATCATCAACCGCGATGTGGACCTGGCAAACGCGGACAAGGATTTCATCTACCCCGTGGCGATGGGCAGCAATGTCTTCGTCCTCCGCCAGATCGAAGTTGCCCGCACCCCTACGAGCACTGACCTGCTTAAACTGACCTCAACCGATGGTTTCCACAAGCAGAAGGACAGGGCCTGGAAGATCCGCCAGATCGATTTTCCCGGCCTCCAGCCCGGTGATATTATCGAATACGAGTACCAGTTCGAGGACAAACGCGCCCAGCTCTACGGCTACTTTTATTTCGAGAGAAAACACCCGGCACTGAAACTGCAGCATATCACCCAAAACACCAGGATGTTGAAATTCAATTATGAGAGTACCAACTTTACCCGCAGGCCGAAAACCGTTTTCGAGCCGAGGTTTACCAACCAAGAAGAGTACGACAACATGCGGATCCGCGACGCCCTGCGCACGGTCGATATCAACAACCCCGACAGTTGGCAGTTCTACGGCCACCAGTATTTCGAGGTGACCCTGGACACCGTGCCGGCGTTTCCCGCCGACCTTCCGCTGGCTCCGACTTTTGCCGAGGCCGCCTCCCGGATCGATTTCCTGCTTGCCGAAATCTACAATGTCTGGTTCGCCACCGATTCCGACGCCCGGGTGCGCCGGGAGTATTTCAGCCCCAACTGGAATTTCGTCTTCAAGCGGCTTACCGAACGCAACTTTCCCAATGAAAGCCGCAGCAAGCGGGCGATCAGCGAGATCAGCAATGTGATTGCATCGGCGAATTCACCCCGGGAGAAAGTGAACGCCGCGGTGGCCTGGGCGCGCGAAAATCTGGTTTGCACAAACGAACTCGACCGCTGGGACGGCTATTACTGGAGTTCCAAAGCCGAGCATCCTGATAATGTGCTGCGCTCCAAAGAGGGCAACAGCGACGATATCGCCCATTTTCTGATCTCCGCGCTGTGGTACAACAACCTGCCGGTATTCCCGTTTTATACCAAACGCAGGTCCTCGGGCATGCTGCTGAAAAACGTGCCGATCGAAACCCAGTTCGACTGCACACTGCTGGCGCTCGAGGTCAGCCGTCGCCGCTTTGAGTTCTGGCAGCCGATCCTGGATGTGCCGATGCCGCCCGATTATATCGATCCGCAGTACGAGGGCCAGCTCGGCTTCGTCAATCAGAGCGACGACGAGGACGTGATCGTCGAGAACGCCAAGATCCCGGTCAGCGAGGCGACCAAGCACGTCTGTAAACTGGATGGCTCGTTCGAGCTGGCGGCCGACGGTACTCTGAGCGGGTCGGTGAACCAGACGCTCAACGGTCATTTCGCCACGGCGATTAAACGTCAGCTGCTGGTCCGCCAGGCGGGGCCGGCCGATGCGCTGGCCGCCATGCTCTACACCAGGTGGGGCGAAGTTACGGTCGAGGGCGAGCCGCAGATCAGCGACCCCAAGGCCCTGTCCGGCCAGATGACTGTCTCGGCTAAGCTGAGTATCCTCGGCGCCGCCACGGCCGGTGCCGACGGTCTCGTCCTCAAATCCTCGCTGCTGACCGACCCGGTAAGTATCCAGCTGGATGGTTCGGAACGCAAACTCGCGGTTGTTTATCCGCATACCGGTGACTATCAGAGTTCGTTCGAGATAACTATTCCGGCGGGTTACGCGCTGCCCGACAGCCTTCCCGAACCCGTGGAGCTCAAGACCCGCGGTTTCTATTTTACCCGGGTGGTGGCCAGGCAGTCGGACAACACTCTGCTGATCAAGCGCGATTTCGCTATCGATGGAGGTTTGAGCGTGGCCGGCAGGTTGTACAACCGGCGCTATGCTGCTCTCTACAAGCAGATTCAGGAAGCGGACGCTGTCGAGCTGACGCTGAAGAAACTTTGAGCTGACCGCGATTCGGCTCAGCGAGTTCAGCCTTGACTGGAAAGCCGCCGCTCCGGCTGGTGCGTTGATCGCCCCCGGCGGCGGCTTTCCGTCTTTAAGCTGGAGGCCCTGAGTCTTGAGGAGGATTACATGAGTGATAACGACATTCGCACCCAGCTGTTTATCGGCGGAGAATGGGTGGAAAGCGATGAGAGCTTCCCGGTGGTCAACCCCTACGATGAGTCCGAGCTGGCGCCGGTCAGCGCGGCGGGTCCCGAACATCTGGAGCAGGCTGTCCGGGCGGCCGCGGCCAGCGGGATGGAGGACCTGACAGCACACCGCCGTTACCTGGTTCTCGATGAAGTTTCCCGGCGGATCAAAGACGAGCGCGAAAAACTGACCTCCCTGATTGTCCGCGAGGCCGGCAAGCCTGTACGCTATGCCGCGGGCGAGGTGGAACGCGCCGTGCAGACATTCAGTTTCGCGGCCGGAGAGGCCCGCAGGCTGCACGGCAGTACGATGGAACTCGACGCGCATCCCGAGGGCAAGGACCATTTCGCGTTCTACCACCGCTTCCCCCTGGGCATTATCGGCGCGATCAGCCCGTTTAATTTTCCGCTCAACCTGGTGGCCCATAAAGTTGCTCCGGCGCTGGCCGCGGGCAATTCTGTGATTCTCAAGCCGGCCAGCACCACGCCGCTGGTGGCCCTGGAGCTGGCGCGGATTATCTCCGATGCCGGCGCGCCGCCGGGCGCGATCAATGTCCTGCCCGGTAGCGGGAGCAAACTCGGCTCGCCGCTGGTGGAGCACCCGGATGTCGCCATGATCACGTTCACAGGATCGCTGGAAGTGGGGCGACGGATCAGGCGTGATGCGGGGATGAAACGGGTCACGCTCGAACTCGGTTCCAACAGCGCGCTGATTGTGGATGACGACAGCCGCCTGGACGAGGCGGTATCGCGCAGCATAATCGGCGCGTTCGCCTACAGCGGCCAGGTCTGTATCTCTATCCAGCGGATCCTGCTGCGCTCTTCCCTGGCCGGCCGGTTTATTGAACAGTTCGTTCCCGCGGTGGAAAAGATCAGGGCGGGGGACCCGGCGGATCAGGCGACCGAGCTGGGTCCGATGATCGAGGAGGCCGAGGCCAGGCGAGCGCAGGAGTGGGTGGACGAGGCAGTGGCGCAGGGCGCATCGGTGCTGACCGGCGGCAGGCGCGACGGGGCGTTCTACAGCCCGACCGTGCTGGAGGATGTGGAGCACGATATGAAAGTCTACAGCTCGGAGGTGTTCGCGCCGGTGGTCTGTATCGAGCGCTACGACGATTTCGACGACGCCCTGGAGCGGGTCAACAACAGCGAATACGGCCTTCAGGCCGGCGTCTACACCTCCTCGCTGCCCAGGGCGATGGAAGCGTTCAGGCGCCTGGAGGTCGGCGGCGTGATGATCAACGATTTCCCCACTTACCGCGTGGACCAGATGCCTTACGGCGGAGTGAAGGGCAGCGGAACCGGCCGCGAGGGCCCGAAGTTCGCTGTCGAGGATATGACCGAGTTGAAACTCTGCGTGTTCAATAACTGATCAGATTACCCGGAGTACGGGGCGGCTATGAGCGGATTCAGGACCAAGGCCCTGCGGATTGTTATCTGGCCGGCGGGTTCGCTGGCGCTTGGTACTGCTGTCGCCTTCCTCTTTGCCGAGTGGTACCGGGCTGCCGACCACACCGGCAGACTGCTGGAGAGGCGAGGCTGCGGTTTCGAGGTGGTGGAAAAAGAGCTGGCCGAGGTCGCGGGCCGCCGGGCCGTGGCTTTCTCGCTGACCGATAACCTGGGCCGGGTCAGCAGCGGCTGTCTCAGCCTGCCGGCTACGGTTGCCGAGCCGCTGCCCGCGGTCTTGATCCTTGGCGGTCACGGTACCGGGGCGCGGGCGGTGGAGCTGGTGAAGCTGGACCGGCCCGCCGTACTTTGCGGCATGGATTACCCCCCGATCCCCGAACACAGGGTCCATCCGGCCCGCTTTCCCTCGCTGCTGTTCTCTCTCGACAGCCTGGTCACCGATGCAGTGGGGATGGCGTTTACCGCTATCGACTATCTCAGCGCCCACTCCGCTGTCGATTCAACCAGGATAACTGTCCTCGGGGCCAGTTTCGGGGTGCCGTTCGCCGTAATCGCCGGCCTGGACCCGCAGGTGGACGGCATGGTGCTGATCTACGGCGGCGCCGGGATGGAGCGGGTAATCGAATGGAACCTGCGCGGGAAAATCAGGTCGGGTCCGCTCAGGAGATTCGTCAGCTATATCCTGGGCACTTTTGCCGCCCCCTTCGAGCCGTCCTCTTACATCGGAGAGTTTTCACCGCGGCCGCTGCTGATTGTCAACGGGTCCGGCGATACGAAAATACCGGTTGAATCCGCCTGTCAGCTTTACGCCGCAGCCGGTGAGCCTAAGGAACAGGTTTGGGTCCAGGGGGAGCATATTCATCCCTCCAACCGTCAACTGATCGATTCGCTGACCGCGGGAATTTCTGGCTGGATGGTTCGCCAGGGCTTATTGTGATACGGTGCTGGAAAGCCGGCTGGCGGGCCGGGCCGGAGACATAAAATTCACGCGGAATTAACGGGGATATCCGGCGCATTATCCTGACGCTGCGGCACGGTTTTCATGCGGAAAAACTGTCAAGAAAAAAATTGGAGAAAAAAGTTGATTTTTCCCGAAAAGCACAATATATAGTATATGCGAAGAATCACGGTACAAGATACTCACTATTCGGGAACAAGAGGGGAACACAGATGCAAGCTGACAAAACCAGACAGAAAACTGCCCGAAAGGCCGAAGCCGGAGAAGTTGCCAACCGCCTGAAAAGCGACGTTACCGCGCGGGAAATACCGGCGGAGGAACAGTTGTTCGGCCAGGGGGTGTTCGAGTACCCCGATCGGATCGAGCGGGTGTTCACCACCGAAGGGAAGGACGTTTATTCGATGGTGAACTGGTCCCGCCGGTCGCTGAAGATGGTCGACCATACCAAGGGCAAGGTGGTCTATCAGGCTGACGAGTTGGAGTTCCCCTCCACCTGGAGCGAAAACGCCTGCAAGATCACCGCAAGCAAATATTTCAAGAAATCGAGCAGATACGAAGAAACCAGCCTTCGCCAGGTAATCGACCGGATTGTGGATACGATCGCCGACGAGGGCGGCAAGGCGGGCTATTTCGCCGCCGATGACGAGCAGGTGACTTTCCGGGCCGAATTGACGTTCATCATGCTCGACCAGCGCGCCTGTTTCAACAGCCCTGTCCTGTTCAACGTGGGTGTCCCCGGTGAGCGTCCCCAGGCCAGCGCCTGTTTCATCAACTCGGTCAAGGACGACATGCACGATATATCCAGGCTGATTGTCAACGAGGGGCAGATATTCAAGTGGGGCAGCGGCTCGGGAGTGAATTACAGCACTCTGCGTTCGGAGGGCGAGCCGCTCTCCACCGGCGGTACGGCCAGCGGCCCGCTGAGTTTCATGAAGGTGCTGGACGCCAACGCCGGAGCGATCAAGAGCGGCGGCAAGAGCCGTCGCGCGGCCAAGATGTGCGTGCTCAACGCCGACCATCCCGATATCGAGCGCTTTATCGACTGCAAGGTGGTCGAGGAGAAGAAGGCCCAGGTGCTGATCGACGCCGGTTACGACGGCTCTATCGCCGGCGAGGCCTACAGCACGATCACCTACCAGAACGCCAATAACAGCGTCCGCGTGACCGACGATTTTATGAAGGCTGTCGAGAGCGACGGCAAGTGGGAGCTTAAGGAAGTGGTCAGCCGCAAGGTGGTGCGCGAGGTTGAGGCGCGCAAGATGTTTCGCCGGATGGCCGAGGCGGTCTGGATCACCGGCGACCCTGGTATCCAGTTCGACACCACTACCAACGACTGGCATACCTGCCCCAACTCGGGACGGATTAACAGCTCCAACCCCTGCAGCGAATATGTGTTCCTCGACGACAGCGCCTGCAACCTGGCCTCGATCAACCTGCTTAAGTTTGTCGATGAGGGCGGGTTCAAGGTCGATGATTTCGCGCATACTGTGCGGGTGATGATCACCGCCCAGGAGATTCTCTGCGGCTTCGCCAAGTATCCAACTCCCGAGATCACGCGCAGCAGCCACGATTTCAGGCCCCTGGGTCTGGGCTACACCAACCTGGGCGCGCTGCTGATGACCCACGGGCTGGCCTACGACTCCGACGGCGGCCGTCAGGTGGCCGGCGCGATTACCGCGCTGATGCACGGCCTGGCCAACGAATCCAGCGGCTGGCTGGCCCGGAGGGTGGGGCCGTTCGCCGGCTACAAGACCAACGAGAAGCCGATAAGCCAGGTGCTCGACAAGCACTACGCGGTCCTGGTGAGTATCGCCCCGCGCGAGGGCAGCGAGACGCCTCCCCTGTACCGGGAGACTTACAGCCAGGCGAAGGCGAGCTGGGACCGGATCTGCTGTGAAAAGCGCTACGACAAGGGCTTCCGCAACGCGCAGGTCACGCTGCTGGCGCCCACCGGCACGATCAGTTTCTTCATGGATGCGGTCACCACCGGCGTGGAACCCGAGCTGAGCCTGATCAAGTACAAGAACCTGGTGGACGGCTCCACTTTGACCCTGGTCAACCCGCTGGTGCGCCGCAGCCTGGAGTATATGAAAGTCAAGCCCGATGTAATCGAGTGCGCCGAGAAGCATATCGAGGAACACGGTAATCTGGAGGAGTTCGGCGATCTTTCGGACGAGCAGAAGAAAGTATTCGCCACCAGCCTGGGCCAGCCGGGTAAGCTGACCACGCTGAAACCGGAGGCCCACGTGCGGATGATGGCCGCCACGCAGCCGTTCCTTTCCGGGGCGATCAGCAAGACGGTCAACATGCCGAGCGACTCGACGGTTGAGGATATCGAGAAAATCTATTTAGACGCCTGGAAGATGGGGCTTAAGTCGATCGCGATCTACCGCGACGGGTGCAAGCGCAGCCAGCCCCTGGAGGGCAAGGGGGCCAAGAAGGCCAGTCCGACCGAAGTGGCCACTGTGCCCAAGCGCCGCCGCCTGCCCACCACCCGCAAGGCGATCACCCACAAGTTCGAAATCGCCGGCCACGAGGGCTACGTTACCGCCGGGATGTACAAGGACGGTAAGCTGGGCGAGATTTTCATCCTGATGCACAAGGAAGGCTCGATCCTGTCGGGACTGCTCGACGCGTTCGGGATTATCACCAGTATCGCCCTGCAGTACGGCGCTCCGCTGGAGGTGCTGGTGGACAAGATGACCCACATGCGGTTCGAGCCGTCCGGGATGACCAAGAACAAGCAGATCCCGATCGCCAAGTCGCTGGTGGACTATATCTACCGCTGGCTGGCGATCGAGTTCATGGACCCCGAAAAACAAGAATCGCTGGGGATCAAGAATATCAAGGCAGTCCAGAGTGCCTCGGAAGTAATCGAGGAGCTGAGCAGGCCCAGGGACGAGAGCGAGGGGCTGGCAGAGAGCGGCCCATCGAACGGCAAACCCGCGTTTGACCTTTTTGGCGACGCGCCCAGTTGCGATACCTGCGGCATGCTGATGGAGCGGCGGGGGAGCTGCTACGTGTGTTCCTCGTGCGGAGACACGACCGGCTGCAGTTAACGCGAAAGAGGGACTGCCAGCCACAAACCGGACAGGAGGCCGCGGGTCGCACGTTGACCCGCGGCCTTTTTTCATATTTTATGAGTCCAAACAGGGAGTTGACACGTAATAAATAAATGAACTATTATTATCAAAGAGGGGTATGAAGAAAAAATAAATCGGGAGAAACCGCGATGCCCCTATCGTGTAAAAGTGCGGTTTTCACATTTTCTTCGTTGCTTTTCTTCCTGCTGTTTTTATGTATTTCCCCACCGCCTTTACTATCCTGCCAGGACAGCCTGGACCTCCACCTGGCTCATCTCGATAGCACGCTCAAGGCCAACCCCAAAGACTCCGAGGCACTGCTGGAGCGCGGCCGCGTGCTGCTCGCCGCAGGCCGTCCGGATGAGGCCCGCGTGCAGTTCAACCTGGCCCGGAATACTGAATCCAAAGAAATTATCGCCCGGGCGCGGATCGGCCTGGGGGATGTGTACCGCGTGAAGCCTAACCGCAAATGGTGGGCGATCAGGGAATACCGGATGGCGATGAAAGCGGATTCGGCTTTCCGGTGCGAGGGGTTATATAAAATCTCCCAGACCGCTTTCGAGCTTGGCTGGACCCATGGCTACAATGTGGCCTGCGATGCGCTCACCGAGCTGGTCTGCCTGGACCCGAAATACAAAAATGTGCTGAAAATCTGGTGGGAGAAGATATTTACCCAAAGCGATGATGAACTCCGCGATGTCTGCCGCCGATTCGATGAGCTTGTGGACCAGGGAAGCGAAAACCGGGACCTCCTGATTTATATGGCGCGGATCCGCTCCCGGCTGGGTCAACCGGACAGCGTGATGGTCGCCCTCGGAAAACTGGAAACTCTCAGCTCGGAGCACAGGCGCTCGGAGCGGCTGCTGCTGGAGGCGCAATGCCAACTGGTGCGTGGAGACACCCTGGGGTTCGAGGAATGCTACAACGAGTCGCTGCGGTACGCCGAACAAGACGACGACTTCACCCATCTTATCCGGGATTCCGAGCCGATATTCAACCCCACCGAAACGGCAAAATGGGATTCGCTCGAGACCCCGGCCGGGAAGTCCGCCTTTTTCCATACTTTCTGGAAGCGGCGCGATCCCGACCCGACCACACCGCACAACGAGCGCCTGCTGACCCATTACAGACGCCTCAATGAAGCGAAGAAAAAATACTGGGATTACACTCCGCATAGCCTGTTCATGACGTCATATACATATTACAGGCTCATGGCCTCCAGACCGGTATACAGCTATGACAATCCATATTTTGATTCTGAATACGATCCGGATCTCTGGTGGGACAACTGCCGCCCGTTGGCTCTGCAGCAACGGGGGTTATTCTATATCCGCCACGGGGAACCGGACGTCCTTTATAGTTTCGGATTTCCCTGGGATGCTTCCCTGACTCCTCCGTCATACGAGGCCTGGCAGTATGGCACGGCCTTCTTTCTTTTCAACAGGAAAAAGGGTTTTTACGCTGCCTCCAAAAGCTATGCTGAGCAGGGCAACATCACTGTAGCAATGAATTCGGAGACATACAAGGACCCTCTGCCCAGGATCAACCAGGCATTCTATGGAGTTGATTTCAGGGGTGAGGACGGCAGGCTGGAAGTGGAATTCTACCAGTCCATCCCTGTCTCGGTCGATAGTGTTTCGGTCGGCACTCCCGGGGCGACTGTTGTGGTCTACGATTCCCTGTGGCGGGAGCTGGTCCGCAGGGAGCGGAAATCGCAATGGGTGTTTACCGGCCGCGACAGCATGTGCATCGCGGTCAACAGCGTGCAGCTTGAGCCGGGCCCGATGTTCTACGCGCTGCGCATGGATGTACCGGGCTACCGCTCGGTGGTCAGGAGGAATATCGATCCGACGCCGTACTCCGGCAAAGAGCTCGAACTCAGCGGCGTTATCCTGGGCAGTCCGCCACCGGTGGGTGTGAGAGTGCACCGGCGCATGGGAGTCAATATCCTGCCCAGGCCGTCGCTGACCTTCAGGCAGGGAGAGTTGATCTCGGTCTATCTTGAAGTCTACGGGCTTGCATCGGACCGGAACGGCGGGCGTTCGTTCAGGGAAAACGTGACTGTCGGCCTTGAGGGGGAGATGGCGGAGAAGAGTCTTATTCAGAGGATTTTTGGCGGTAGGACTCCGCGCACCAGCCTGACCCTGAGTTTCGACAGAGTTTCCCGGACCGCCGCTGGACCGCTGGCCGAAACTTTCAATATTGATACCTCGGACCTGGTCCCCGGCCGCTATTCGCTGAAAATCGCCATCTCGGATAACGCTTCCGGACAGGAAAATGCGATTGCCTGCGGGTTTATGCTCGTGGAGTGATTCTGGAGTAAAAATCAGCAACGCAAAGGGCCGCCCATCACATCGATGAGCGGCCCGTTTTACAGATAATCTGGCGTCCCCAAGGGGACTCGAACCCCTGTTGCCGCCGTGAAAAGGCGGAGTCCTGGGCCACTAGACGATGGGGACGTTTTTTGCCGTGTCCAGAGCAGGAGCCGTAAAAATATTTGCGAGGGCCCGCGCTGTCAAGTAAAAGCAGGTATTTTACCCCTGCTGGTCACTGAAGATTTCCTGGTACAGCTTGTCGCTGAGCTCGACACCCTCGCGCTCCGAGCGTAGCCGGCTGGCCGCGGAGCGCTCGCCGGGCAGCAGGGCGGGCTGCCCCTCCACGGCAGGGCGGGCGGCCTTGATCGCTGCAACCAGTTCCCCGGTGATCCTGTCGTAGTCGACGGCGTCAACCAGGATATCCCGGTGCAGGGCGATCACGCTCAGGCCGTAGTCGCTGCGGGGGCCGGGCATGACTGTGGCGCCGGTGAGCGCGGTGGTCAGTATCTGCACCACCACGGAGAGGGCATAACCCTTGTGGCCGCCGAACGGCAGCAGGCAGCCGCCGCGCAGGGCGGTCTCGGGGTCGGTGGTGGGATTGCCCTCAGAGTCCAGCGCGACACCATCGGGGATCGGTTTGCCTTCGGCCATCGCTACCCGGCAGTCGCCGTAAGTGGTAGCGGTGGTGGCCAGGTCGGCGACAATCGGCTCGGGATCGCGGGGCAGACCAACGGTGAGCGGATTAGTGCCCAGCACCGGCGCTGTCGCGCCGTGGGGAGCGGCCATCGGCGAGCAGTTGGCGAACCATAGACTGACATGGCCCGCCAGCGCCAGCTTGCGCGCGAAATAGCCGATCGGGCCGGTGTGGGTGGCCCCCCGGCAGCCGATCACCGCCACGGGCGAGCCGGAGAGCATCTCCAGCGCCTTTTCGG
>VRUH01000078.1 GCA_019456185.1 Candidatus Glassbacteria bacterium
CCCTGCTCACCGAGAACGCCAGCGTGCGGATCGCCAGTCCGACTTATGTCGACCCGGCCGAACTCGAGGGCACGGAAAAGGGCTTGCCGGAATACGGGGTTAAAATGAATTTCACCGATCCCTGGCCCGGCGGCTGGTGGCGGCTGCGGGATGTTGTCGAATACCAGCTTGTGGCGCTCAAGGGGCTGATCCGGGTGGTGGCCGACAACCGCGAGCTGTTCCTGAACAATTTCTACCGGATGGCCGTCGAGACGATCAATCTGCCGGAGCACGGCGCGCCATATGCATATCTTGTCCCGCCCGGACAGCACGATCCGGGCAGCACGGCGCGGATGCTGAAGATATTCGAACGGACCCGCTGCGAGATCCACCGGGCCACCGAGCCGTTCGCCACCGCCGACACCCGCCAGTGGCCCGCCGGAACACTGGTGCTGAAAGTGGGGCAGCCCTACGGCCGGTTTGTCAAGGACCTGCTGGAGCAGAAACCGTACCCCGACCTCCGCAAGTGGCCCGGCGGCCCCCCGATGCCGCCTTATGACAACGCGGCCTGGACCGTGTCGCTGATGATGGGCGTGGAGGTCCACGAGATCGCCGAACCGTTCGAGGCCAAGCTGGAACTCCTGCCCGGAGCGCCGGAATTGCCGGCCTCGGCCGAAAAATCGTTGAGCCTGCTCGACGGGCGGAACAACAACAGCTACCACGCGGTTAACCTGCTGCTGGGGCGCAAGGCCCGGGTCGAGCGCCTGCTGCTGCCCTTCGAGCTGAACGGGGAGAGCTACCCGGCCGGCTGTTTCATGGTCAAAGCCCAGATCGGCGTCCTCACCGACGTGGCGGACAAGGCCCGGGTTACGTTCATCCCGCTGGATGAGCAGCCCGACGTGCCGAAACGGACTGTCCGGGGCGGGAAAATAGGAGTCTACCGCGGCTGGGTGCCCACCGCCGACGAGGGCTGGACACGGCGCGTGCTCGACGAGTTCGAGTTCGATTACGAACGCCTGACCAACGAGCGGGTCAAAAGCGGCAAGCTGATCAAGGATTACGCGGCGATCATCCTGCCCAGCCTGGGCTCCGGCGACATCATCGACGGCCGCACCGGGGATGATATCCCGCCGAAGTACCGCGGGGGAATCGGCCGCGAGGGAGTGGACGCGCTCAAGGAATTTGTGGAGGAAGGCGGTACGCTGGTCGCCATGCGGGCAGCCTGCAGGCTGGTTATCGAAGAGTTCGACGTGCCGGTCTACGAGGATTTGAAAGATGTCTCGAACGGGGAATTTTTCTGCCCCGGATCGCTGATCAAACTCGAGGTGGACAATAAGCAGCCCGTGGGCTTCGGCATGCCCGCAACTACGGCCGCGTTCGTTTCCGATGTGGTCTTGCTGGGAACCAACCTGCCCATGCCCGGCGGGCCGGACCGCAGGGTTGTGGCCCGCTACGGCCGGGACGATATCCTGCTCTCAGGCTGGATTGTGGGGGATGACCTGATCGAGGGCAAGCCCGCGGTGGTGGAAGTTACCAAGGGCAAGGGCAATATCGTCCTCTGCGGAACCGGCGTGCAGAACCGGGCGCAAACCTGGGGCACTTTCAAGCTGCTGTTCAACGGACTTTTCTCGAAATAAATAACGCCCGCTGACCAGATCGCTTGATTTGGACAAGGGCCGGGCTGTAAATAGTAACTAGGGGGTGCGCGGGTAGTCCGCCCGACACCCCCGCTCTCATTTATCGTTCCCGGAGAAATATCAAATGCCATGTTCCCGACCGCTCGTCCCACTGAAACGGACAAGCAGGCAACACATTCCGCTGACAGCCGCACTTGCGCTGTTCATGCTGTCCCTGGTACTGGCCTGTGGCGGCAGGGAACAGGCGGCAGATTCCACAGCCCGCAACCGCGTGACATCGTTAGAGATCGAGCGCCGAATCCTGCTGGGCGAGGGGATCTCGTTCGGCGCGGCGGGAGCCTACGAGGTGCTCACCGGGCGCGTGCATTACTTGCTCGACCCCGCGGATTCGCTCAATACCGGCATTGTCGATGCCGCGCTGGCGGCCGGCGGGGACGGTCTGGTGCGCTACAGCGCCGATTTCGCGCTGCTCAAGCCTGTAAATGTCTCGCGCGGTAACGGGGCGCTGCTCTACCACGTAGTCAACAGAGGGAACTACGACCGTCGCCTGCTGGATCCCGCACCGTGGAGCCGGGTGGCGGGCACTGAATCCGGCGCCAACGAGCGCCTGGGCCGGCTGATGAAACAGGGCTGGACAGTGGCCTTCAGCGGCTGGCAGGACGATATCCTCACCGGGGACCGCCTGCGTCTTTACGCTCCTCTCGCCGTCCGGAACGGCGTACCTGTGTCCGGTCCCGTCCTGGCCGAGATCGAATCCGGCGACAGCACGGCGGTGGCCTACCTGGGGGCCGATAGCCACCGGGCCTACCCTGTCGCAGGCGGTTCCGGAGGCGAGGCTGTACTGCGAATCCACGAAACCTATGCGGACCCCGGCACGGTGATCGACCGGGAGGCCTGGCGGTTCGCGAGTGTGGACAGCGCGGGCGATGAGCGGCCGGACAGCGTGCATATCCTTTATCCGGATAAGTTCCTGCCCAACCGTCTTTACACGCTGAGTTACACTACGCAGTTTTCCCCGGTGATGGGACTTTGTTTCCCGGCGGTGCGCGAACTGGTAACTTTCCTCTGTTCGGAAGATACTCTCAATCCGCTGCTGGACAATTCAGGCGTCTGCCCTGTACGATACACCCTGGCTTACGGTTCCAGCCAGAGCGGCCGGTTCCTGCGTGATTTCAGCTATCAGGGATTCAATCTTTCGGCGGCCGGCGGCCGGGTATTCGATGGCGTGTTTTCCAACGTGCCCGGCTGCCGTCGGGGGTTTTTCAACTACCGTCACGCCCAGCCGTCGCGGGCCTGGGGATTTTACCCGGATTTCGTCTTCCCGTTCACCGATCTTCTCCAGACCGATCCGGTTACCGGTATGACCGACGGCCTGCTGGCAGAGGTTCCCGACAGCATCCAGCCGAAAATATTCTATATCCATCATACG
Source organism: Candidatus Glassbacteria bacterium (assembly GCA_019456185.1). Classification (NCBI taxonomy): domain Bacteria; phylum Candidatus Glassiibacteriota; species Candidatus Glassiibacteriota bacterium. The sequence goes on from VRUH01000078.1 coordinate 3,046, forward strand.
GGCGAGTACTGGTCCAGCGGGTCCGGGCTGACCCATGCCTCGCTTGACGGCGCCGGCGATGCCGAACTGCCTGATAACGTGAGGATTTACACGTTCGCCGGAACGGCCCACGGCTATTTCGAGCTGCAGGACGGCCGGCCCCATCCCAGCCCGCTGTTCCGTCTGCCGTTCAACCCCAACCCGACCTACCTGCTCGAAGGGCCGCTGCTGGAGGCGCTGGGGCGCTGGGTGATGTTCAGCGAGCGCCCGCCGGAAAGTGTCTATCCGCGGGTTGAGAAGGGCGAGCTGGTGGCCGTGGAGGATTATTCGTTCCCCTCGGTGCCCGATGTCGAATCGCCCGTCCTGGCCGACCTTCACCCCCTCTTCGACTGGGGGCCGGGTTGGCGCGATGGCGTGCTGAAACTGGCCCTGCCCGAAATGGGACCCCTGTACCCGGTGCTGGTTCCGGCCGCCGGGGACGACGGCAACGCGCTGGGAGGGATCAAGACCCCGCATGTCGAGGTCCCGGTGGCGAGCTATACGGGCTGGAATTTCCCGGCCGCCACTTACGCCGGGGCCGCCGCCACCGCGGTGTCCAGGCTGTCGGGAGCGTGGCTGCCGTTCAGCGCCACCCGCGCCGAGCGCAACAGCCGGGGCGATTCGCGCAAGAGCCTGGATCTGCTCTACAAGAGCCGGGGAGATTACCTGGACAGGCTGCGCAAGGCCTCCGAAAACCTCGTGGAGCGCGGGTTGATGTTCAGCGAGGATATCGGACTGGTGCAGGAGCAGGGCGGGGCGATGTACGATTTTGTCAGCCGCTGCGGAGCCTGGCGGCCGGACAGTGACTGGGGAACGGAGCGTAAGTGAGCGGGGACGATAAGCAGTTGATCGGTCTGAGACACGGCGGCGGCGAGGACATGCGCAGGCTGATCGCCGAGGAGATCCAGACCAGGTTCGACAACGAGCATATCAGGGCGCTGGGCGACTCCGCCCGGCTTGAACTGCCCGGCGGGCAACGGATTCTGTCTCATCCGGGAGGTGAGCTGTTGCCCGGAATATGTTGATAATGAATGGATTAGCGCTCTTGGCTTCGCCGGCGACGAAAGGCTGTCCGCCAAAAATAAAACGAGGGGTGGGCCATGATTAAACTCAAGAAAATCCTCTATTCCACCGATTTCGGCGAATTCGCCGAGGAGGCGCTGCGTTACGCCGCCGTGCTGGCCGGGCAGTACGACGCCGAACTGACGATCATGCACGTGGTCAGCCTGTTCGGCGAGGGCCTGGCCAGCGCAGAGAAACACCTGGATGAGATGGAGGAGTATGCTGACAAGTTCGCCGACCAGTTCCATGCCGATGCCGATGAGATAATCGAGCGCACGATCGAGGAGCACGCCGACAAGGAACTCGTGATGCACAAGCTGATCGTACGCGGGATTACTCCCAACGATGAAATCATCCGGGTGGCCGAGGAGCAGGACATGGACCTGATCGTGATGGGCACTTACGGCAGGGGTGGGGTCAGCCACCTCCTGTTCGGCAGTACGGCCGAGCATGTGGTGCGTCACGCCGGCTGCCCGGTGCTCACGGTCCGTCACCACTCACCGCACACCTTCGATTTCAAGCGGGTCCGGAAAATCCTGTTCCCCACCGATTTCTCCGACTACTCAAAGAAGGCGCTGCCCTACGCGCTGTCGTTCGCCGAGCGCTACAGTGCTGAGCTTCATGTCCTGCATATCTTCGAGCAGCGGATCCACCCCGCGTTCTATATCGTCGACAAGTCCACCCCGTTCGATCTCGACGAGGGTCTTCGCGACCGCGCCCTGGACGCGCTGGACGAGTTTGTCTACGCCGACCTTCGCGAGCGCATTGATTTCAAGTGCGAAGTGGCCAGCGGGAAACCGTTCGTGGAAATAATCAATTACGCCCGGGCTAATAATATCGACCTGATCGTGATCGCCACCCACGGGCTGACTGGTCTGGAGTACATGATTATCGGCTCCACTACCGAAAGGGTGGTGCGCAGGGCGCCCTGTCCGGTGCTGAGTGTCAAGGACCCGGAGCACGAGTTTGTTGAACTCTGAGGCGGATTCGCCGGGCGCGGGAAGCGGAAGCTTCCCGCGCCTCTTTCGCATGGTATCCCGGCTTTCCGGCGCTCATAAAGTCATTTAATATAAGAGGGCTAACCAATTGAAAATTAAAAAGAAAGATGCACTCGCCTACCATAGCGCCGGAAGGCCCGGGAAGGTGCAGGTGGTTTCCACCAAGCCCTGCTCCACCCAGCGCGACCTGTCGCTGGCCTACACGCCCGGAGTTGCCGAGCCGTGCCGTGAGATCGCGAAAAGGCCCGACGATTCGTTCCTCTACACCAGCCGGGGCAACCTGGTTGCGGTGGTGACCACCGGCAGCGCCGTCCTGGGCCTGGGCAATATCGGAGCGGCGGCGTCGAAACCCGTGATGGAGGGCAAGGGTATCCTGTTCAAGCGCTTCGCCGATATCGACGTGTTCGACCTCGAAGTCGATACGAAGGACCCGGATGAGGTGGTCCGGCTGGTCAAGATGCTCGAGCCGACTTTCGGCGGCGTGAACCTGGAGGATATCAAGGCTCCGGATTGTTTCTATATCGAGGAAAAGCTGAAAGAAATCTGCGATATCCCGATTTTTCACGACGACCAGCACGGCACGGCTATAATTGCCAGCGCGGCGATGCTGAACGCGCTGGAAGTGGTGAAAAAGAAACTCTCCAAGGTTAAACTCGTGGTCTGCGGGGCCGGAGCAGCCGGCATTGCCTGCGCCGAACTGCTGATCCTGCTGGGTGCCTCGCGTAAACGAATTCTGATGACCGACAGCCGGGGGGTGATTTACAAGGGCCGCAAGCAGGGGATGAACCGGTACAAGGAGCGGTTCGCGGTCAAGACGGACAAGCGCAGCCTGGCCGACGCGCTCAAGGGGGCCGATGCGTTTATCGGAGTTTCGGGCAAGGATGTCATGGACGAGAAGATGGTCAGGTCGATGGCCGCCAGGCCGATTATTTTCGCCCTGGCCAACCCGGATCCGGAGATTCCCTACGACAAGGCGCGCAGGGCCAGCCCCGGAGCGGTGATCGCCACCGGTCGCAGCGATTTTCCCAACCAGGTCAACAACGTGCTGGGCTTCCCGTACATTTTCCGCGGTGCGCTGGATGTCCGCGCCCGGGCGATCAACGAGGAGATGAAACTGGCGGCGGTGCGCGCCCTGGCCGAACTGGCCCGGGAGGACGTGCCTGACAAGGTGCGCCGGGCCTACGGCGTGGAACAGATGTCGTTCGGGCCGGAGTATATTATCCCCAAGCCGTTCGACCCCCGCGTACTGCTGCGGGTGGCCCCGGCGGTTGCGGGCGCGGCGATGAAAAGCGGCGTGGCCCGCATCAAGCTGGACCTGGACGAGTACGTGCGCAAGCTGGAGGCCACTCTCGACCGCTCTCGCCAGCTGGTGCGGAATATCATGATCATGGCCCAGCAGGACCCCAAGCGGATTGTCCTGCCCGAGGCCGACCAGGACAAGATCCTGCGCGCGGCCCAGATCGTGCTCGACGAGAAGCTGGCGGTGCCGATCCTGCTCGGCGACCCGGAGGAGATCAAGCAGCGCGCCAGGAAGATGGACCTCTCGCTGCGGGGTGCGAAAATAGTCAATCCCGCCACCGACCGTCGCCGGAAAAAATACCTCGACCAACTGGTGAAACTCCGCTGGCGCCACGGCGTTACGCCGTTCGAAGCTGATGCCAAGCTCCGTAACCGCAACTATTTCAGCGCCATGATGGTGGAGCTGGGCGACGCCGACGGTTACGTGGCCGGGCTGACCCAGCACTACCCGGACACAATCCGGCCGGCCCTGGAAGTTATCCGCATGAAAGATGGGATCAGCCGGGTAAGCGGGCTGTATATCATGCTCACCGAGCGCGAGGTCTACTTTTTCGCCGACACCACGGTCAATATCATCCCGACCTCCGAGGAGCTGGCCGATATCGCGGTCTGCGCGGCCGATGTGGCCAGCCGCTACGGGTTCGAACCGCGGGTGGCGATGCTCAGCTTCTCCAATTTCGGCAGCAACAAGCATCCGCTGGCTACCAAAGTGGCCAGGGCTACCCGGATTGCCAGCGAGATGCGCCCCGAATACATGTTCGAGGGCGAGATGCAGGCCGACACGGCGCTGGACATGCGGAAAATGGCCGAGAGCTTTCCGCACAGCCGGATGAAAGAAGCTCCCAACGTGTTGATTTTCCCTGACTTGCAGAGTGGAAATGTCACTTACAAGGTGCTGCATCATATCGGCCGGGCGGAGACTATCGGGCCGGTGCTGATGGGGATGAACAAGCCCGTGCACGTGCTTCAGCGCGGTGATGACGTGGAGGATATCGTCAGCATGGTCGCGATCTGCGCGGTGGACGCCCAGGAGGCCGGCTGTTGAGTAACGATGGTCCACAGGCGGGGGCGAGCGGCGCGGTCGAGGCGGTGATTGTCAACTGGAACGCCGGCGCCTGGCTCAACCGCTGCCTCGACAGCCTGTTCGCCCACCACCCGGAACTTGAGCTTTACGCCGTGGTGGTGGACAACGCCAGTTCCGACGGATCGTGGGCGGCGGTGGAGGGCCGCGAGCGGGTCCGGCTGATAGTCAACGATACCAACCGCGGATTCGCCGCGGCGGCGAACCAGGGGCTGAAATCCCTGCGCCCGGAAACCGCGTACGTGCTGCTGCTCAACCCGGACGTGGAGTTCACCGCCGGTGTCCTCAACCCGCTGCTCGAATTCCTCGACCGTAATCCCGGCGTGGGGCTGGTCACCCCGCGAATCGAGCGGCCCGACGGCAGCTTTCAGCACACCTGCCGCCGCCGGGAACCGACACCCTGGCAGATTCTCTCCCACTTGTCGGGACTCGCGAAGATTTTTCCGAAAAGTGATTTTTTTGCCGGTTATTTCTACGGCGCCGCCGATCCCTCCGCCGCTCTGGAAGTGGAGGCTGTCAGCGGCAGTTTCATGCTGATGCGCCGGGAACTGCTGGCTGGGGCCGGAGTCTTTGATGAGCGCTATTTCATGTATGCCGAGGACCTTGAGTTCTGCCGTCGCGTACGCGGCTCGGGCCGGGAAATCTGGTATTACCCGGCCACGGGAGCGGTCCATCACGGGGCGGTAAGCAGCTCGCAGAGAAGACTCAGGTCGGTATGGCACAAGCATTGCACAGCGTGTCAATATCTCAACTCCGCCCGCCGGCAGGACATTGTCGCTCCGGTGCGCTGGCTGCTGTGCCTGATTCTGATATTGCTTGTGCCGTTCCGGGCGGTAATTTCCCTGTTTACAGGACATTCCCGGAGCTGAGCAAAGCCAAAGTCTGGCACAGGGATTGCCGATATATTGAGTGTACGCCCGTATCCGTGGCCGTGACGGCCATAAGCCTGAAATTACAGGGATTTACAATGTATTCACGATTGATCATGAATCTGTTTTTGCTGGCCGCTGTTTCACTGTCGGTTCTCTCGTCCCTGCCGGCGCAGCAGACTCCTCCACCGCCGCCCGCCGACACCACTCAGGCGGTTGATACAACCCAATCCGCAGTTGATCCGGCTGCCCAGCCGGACAGTACCGGGGCCTCCAGGCAGTTTCTCCTGCCATCCTCCGATGAACTCGAGACCGAGCACGGCTACAACTTGAAAGTGACGGTGCGGATGGCGCCTGTCTACGCCGACTCCACTCTGATCAGCGAAATAACCGGATACCTTCCCCGCGGGAGCGTGGTTGGAGTCCTGACCGTGCTTGAGAACTGGTACAGGATCGACTATGGGCCGGAGGAGGCTCACGAAATCGGCTGGCTGATCTCCTACGGTGTCGAGCGCACCCATGAAATGGAGCACATCGTAACCACCCGCGACGACGCCAACCGCTGGGAGGGGCAGCGGGTGATCGTGCTCGCCGGCGAGACGGCGATCCGCTCGTTTCCATCCTCGGCCGCCGATATCCTGATCAAGGCCTACCGCAACGAGATATTCGAGTTGGCGGGGGCCAGCGAGGAGTACTACCTGGTGAAGCTGAGCAACGCGGTCAGCGGCTGGCTCTGGCGCGGCGATGTGGATATCTACGAGGAGCCAAAATACGCCAGGGAGCAGGTCCGGCAGATGTATGTCACGGTCAGCGAGCACAAGGCCCGGATCGATGACCTCGGTTCGCTGATATCCGATCTGGAACGGCGTAATATCCTGGCGGACAGCAATCTCGCGATGCTGGCCGTTCTCGACCGGCAGATGCAGGAGGAGGCCGCCAGGCTGGTGGTAATGCAGGATAAACGGCCGTTTTTCCAGTTCGATTCGCTGAAAAACCGTCTCAGCCTCCAGGCGGGCGTTCTGAGCCAGGGGTTCGCCTCCGATCTGGGACTGGATGTGACGATGATGATGGGTCTGGGACTGCGCTACAGGCCGTCGGAAAAACTCTCCTTCGAAATTGCCCGTTACAGCGGAGACCCGGCGCTGCTGGCGCAGGGGGATGGTTCCGGTTCATTGCCGGTCGTGCTGTCGGGCCTCGACAGCCTGACAGTGTCCGGCAAGTTCTGGCAGGTCGGGGCGCGCTGGATGTTCGGCGGCCTGGGTGGGGTGCCGCTGCTGGGCGGAATGGACAACTACCTCTACGGCGGCCTGGGTTTCCTGACCCTGCAACCGACGACAGCCGGATTTGCCGGCAGCCAGAACCTGTGGGGGCCGGTACTGGGCTGGGGTTTCTCCGGGGGCCTGTTCTCATCGCTCTCGCTCGATGCCGGTCTCAGGGTTTTCCTGACCCAGACCGAAGTCACCGACATCCGCTTTTCCGGCCAGCAGCTTCTGCAGACCAAGAGCGTGTTTCTCGCCAACCTCGGTTTCGCCGGAGGTGTGAGTTGGCGATTCTGACCAGATTTATTGCCGGAGCGGCTGTTGTCGGGATGGCAATCACGTTATCCGGTTGTGGCGGCGGCACCCTGACCACCGCGGCCTCCAATATTATCGATACCCAGCGGCGGGCGAACCTGACCCGCGACAGGCTGACCGGCGTCTGGAACGGAAAGGTGACTTCCACCGACGGGATCGGCAGTCAGAGTATCGTGATGGTGTTCGCCCAGGGCGAGGGGTTCACCCTGGACGGCAGCATCCTGGTGGGCACCGATATCAGGATCGGCGGCGCCGTGGTCCGCGACACTTTCGCGCTGGTCAACGGAGTCTTCAAGGAAGGGGACCTCCGGTTCAACCTCGCCGATGACCCGGCTGCCCCGGTAGTGGTCTCCGGCGGCAACCCCGTGCTGTTCACCGGCCTGCTGAGCGAAAACGGCTACATGAGCGGCGAGATATCCGCCGCCGGCGGGCTTCTGGGCTTCTGGGAAGCACTGTTCAGCTCCGAGGACGAGACCCCGCCCGATACCGGCCAGGGTGGGACCCCACCGGCGGCCCTCTGATTTTCCAGCGGCCTTTCTTATTCCGAATCCCTGTCAGAGTAGTAAGTCGGTAAACTAAAATCCTCACTGCACCGTGTCCCTGCCTGATTGACTCCGTTGTCCAATTTACGTATAATCAACTGATTTTTCCTTGCACGCGCCCCGGCAACGCAGATCACAACGGTAGGAGACGGTGAACGACAGTTTCCACAGATTCTTTTATCTCCGCTTTCAGCCGGCAGCCCGGATGGTTTGCGCCCTGCTCCTGTTCATGCTTTTCCCGGTAATCCGGCTCCATGCGATCCGGTACGATCCGGACAACAGGGGCGACGGCGGCCAGCCTCCGCTGCAGGAAGCCGTGGCCGATACCCTGGAACCCAACGACGACCCCTCGGAGGCCGCGGTGCTGTTCTGGGGCAGTGGAGAAAGAGACAACGAGGCTGTGTCCGGACCGGCGCTGATCGCAAGCGGGCTGGACCTGGATTTCTACCGGATCGAACTCGCCGCCGGCGATTCGCTTCGCGCTCTCGTCACGGTGCCGCCCGAGGCCGACCCCGCGCTGAATCCGTCGCTGAGTATCATGGACTCCGCCGGGACCGTGATCGCCGGCGACCTGACCTCGCCGGGAGAAGCTTCGGTAGCGGCCTCATACAATGGTTCCTACCTGCTGCTGGTAACCGACCGCTCTTTGCTGGAGGGCAGCCCGTTCGGCGGGCAACCGCGCGAGTACGCTCTGGTGCTGACCCGCCTGCTGCGCCGCGGAGATATCGACGGCAACGGGGAGCTGGATTACCGTGACGCGTTCCTGGTGTTCATGCTCGTCTCGGGCCTGCTCGATCCCGGCTCGGTCGATATCCGGCAGCTGCGGGCGGCTGATGTGGACGGCGACGGCGCCGTGGCGGGCGACATGGACGATTTCCACCTGCTGATGGACCGGATCGGCTACGTACCCGCGCGCGACCCGGATTCCGGCGGCAAGCAGAAGAGCGGCTCCGCAGGGACCACCCTGGCCCTGGCTGACGGTTCGGTGGTGATTGTCTCGCCGGATGGCGGCGTGCGAGCTCTAGCCGGTGGCCTTGCCGGGCAGGCGCTGGCGGCATGGACCGAGCTTAACGCGCAGCTTACGCTGCCGGCCGCGTCCCGTGTTGTTCTGGATCGCAACAGCCCCAACCCGTTCAACCCCTCGACGACGATCTCTTTCACTCTCCCGGAGCAGGCCGCACTCAGCCTGGCGGTTTATGACGTGCGCGGCCGGCTGGTGCGCCTGCTCGTCTCCGGACTATATCCTGCCGGAGTCCACAGGGTTCAGTGGGATGGCGCGGATGTCACGGGCCGCCGGGCGGCCAGCGGGATTTATTTCTACCGGCTGGCGGCGGGCCGGACCGCGCTGACACGCAAAATGGTACTGGTCAAATGAGAATTATTACCAGGACATCCTTGCTGCCGGCTGCCCTGTGTCTGGCGGTCTCCCTGCACGCAGACCAGCCGCGGGGCTGGCTGAACCTCGCCGGACAGGTAAAAAGCGCCGGGGCGATTGTTCATGGGAAAGTGATTTCCGGGGAATGCCGGTTCGAGCACGGGCGGATTTACACCTACTACCGGGTCGGCGTAATCGAGGACCTCAAGGGAGAAGCCGCCGGTGAAATCAGCGTCCGGGTGCCCGGCGGCGTGGTCGGAGTGGTGGCCTATGTGGTCCCCGGCGCGCCGGAATTCGGTTTCAAGCAGGAGGGGGTCGTGTTCCTGCGGGCGGCCGGCGGCGGAGTGTGGGAGCTGGACGGGATCACCAGCGGAGTCTACGGGGTCGACCGCGAGGGCGACGGGCCGGGCTACGTGGCCACCGGCTCGATCCGGGCCGGGCCTGTGCTGGCCGCCGACGGCCATCTGGCGGATTTGCCGGAGGTGATGCCCCTGGCGGATTTCAAAACCATGATCGGACGTATCCTGGGCCGTGAGAACTCACCCGAGGCCGGGCAGTTCATGCCGGGGAAGCTGAAAGGCAACTCCGGCGGGAAAATCAAGCAGCAGCAGCCCGCCACCCAACTTGCCGCCGGTAATGTCCAGGCCGGGTTCAGCAGGATTCTCCAGCGGCCGGTGGATATATTCTGGAACCTGGACCGGGACTATGGCCCGGTTGCCGATGGCAGGATCGTCTGGTGGTTCAACCCGGACTCGATCGATGGCAAAAGCCCGTTCGGGACCAGTTCGGCTGAGGTGCTCGACGCCGTGCGCTGGAGTTTCGACCGGTGGAACGAGGTCCCGACCGCGCGGATCAAGTACGAGTTCGCCGGCAGCCGCACGGATATCGCCGACCACAAGCTCGACATGGTGAATATGATCACGTTCGCCGACAGTGAATATGTCCACGGAATCCAGCGAGACGCTATCGCCAGCGCCCGGCCGTTCGCGCTTGCGCGCCGGACCTACGTGGGACCCGAGGGACTTGATTTCGATCTCGACGGCCGGATCGATTTCCCGGACTTCCCCCAGGGAATCTGGGAGGCCGGCACGATTATCGACTGCGATATCCGCTGGGACGCGGGCGGCCCCGGCGCTGATCTGGATTTCGCCACGGACGGCACGCCCAACGCGCTCAGCGTGCAGGGGGTGTTCAATCACGAGCTGGGCCATTTCGCCGGTCTGGCGCACAGCCCGATCCGCGATCTGTCGCGCTGGTTCAGTCCATCGAACGCCACGCCGACAATGTTCTCGATCGCGATTCCCAACCCTCCCGACGGCAGCGAGAATATCATGCTCTCGCTCGCGTTCGATGACCGCCTGAGCCTGTCGATGCTCTATCCGGCCGTGGGTTTCAGCACTGAGTACGGCGGGATCGAGGGCCGGGTGCTGAGCGGGATCGACGGGAAGCCGGTGCGGGGCAATTTCGTGGCCGTGCTCGGCGCGCCGCAGGGCGAGGGCTACCGGAATCTCAACGACGCCTACAACCGCGCACCGCTGGCGACCGGTGTTTTCACCGACCAGCAGGGCGCTTTCCGCATTCAGGGCCTTCCCCCCGGAGACTACATCCTGGGCCTTCAACCGATGGACGACAGCCCGCCGGGAACCAACAAACGGGCGTTCAATACGCTGGTGGCGCGGTTCGGTGACGTGGATTTTGTCTGGGACGAGTTCTACAACGGAAGCAGCGAGAGCGCCGACGAACCAGACCCCTGGGCCGCGGAGCCGGTGACTGTTACGGCCGGAGCCACGGCCGGTGGTATCGAGATCAT
>VRUH01000079.1:0-288 GCA_019456185.1 Candidatus Glassbacteria bacterium
CCGTCGCCCAGCACGAACAGGTCGAAAAACGGCGCCATCACCGCCGGGTTGACCGCGTTCGGGCCTCCCCCGCAGACCAGCGGGTGCTCATCGGTGCGCCCGGCGGCCCTGATCGGTATCCCGGCCAGATCGAGCACTGTCAGCACGTTGGTGTATGTCAGTTCCGACTGGAGCGTGATCCCCAGCAGGTCGAAGCCGGAGAGCGGACTGCGGCTGGACAGGCCGTAGAGGGGAATCCCGCGTTCGCGCATCCGCTCTTCCGCGTCGGGCCAGGGGGTGAACGCCCGG
>VRUH01000079.1:298-13012 GCA_019456185.1 Candidatus Glassbacteria bacterium
CCTCGATCCGCGAGGCCACCGCGTGAAGCACTTTCAGGCCCAGGTTGCTCATCCCCACCTCGTAAAGGTCGGGATAAACCAAGGCGACTTTCAGGCCGGCCGAGTCGCCGTTCCATTCTCCCGTGCCCGGCTCCGCACCCATATAGCGCGCCGGCCGGTTGACAAACGGGAGTAATTCCAGTTCAATTTTCTCCAGCAGGTCGCCGATAACCCGCCTCCGTGCTGAAAACAAAAAAGCGGGCCAGGCCCGCCGACAGGGTTAAAATTAAAGCAGTTACGCCTATAGGTCAAGACAATTCAGCAGCTAGGAGAATCGGAAACTTCAGGAACTAATCAGCGAAGAAGTTTGATGTGTTTCCCTGGGGATTCGGGAGTTCGTCAGCGGATGAATCCGGCCTGCCATGTCCCGCTGAAACCCACTCCCTGGATGGAACCCTCGAGCTTGCGGTCGCTGAACGTACCCTCGAATACCGCGCCGCCGCCGCCGGGTTCCTCGGTGCGGAAAGAGACAAACGTGCCGGAGACAGTACCGTTGGTAACAATAAACGTGTCGGCGGGAGCTTTGCCGAACCCCTCGGCCAGCGGATCGATCCTGATCAGGAATCCGTCGAAATTGAAGTCCCGCTGAACCAGTTCCAGCCTGATCCTGCTGGTCTGCTGGATATCGACGCTGTCGACCACGAGGCTCATGATGCCCTCCCAGACGCCCTGCAGGCGGGCCGTACCCTCCACCGCCACTATCCGCTCGTCACCACAGCCCGTGGCAATTATTCCGGCGTATATCAGCACTGGCAGGAGCAGCTTTATTTTCAATCCGTAGCGCACAATTCGATTCCCGAATCAGAAGACGAAATCCATGCCGCAGCCGATCCGCAGGGCGGAGGCTCTGCCGACTTCGAATTCCGGCACCAGCCTGGCCACGTCGGTAAATATCTGGTGCGAGAACTCGCCGCGCAGGGCGCAGGAGGAATTGAGTTCCAGTTTTACGCCGGCTCCCCAGTTGAAATAGCTGTACTTGGAGGTACCCTCGGGCGGACGGCCGTCGCCGGAAATCAGCAGCACTCCGCCGCCGGCCAGGAAGTACATCCCGCGGTCAGGCTTGAGGGGATAGTACAGAGCCTGGAGGCCGATCCGGACGCCGTCGGCTTCCAGACGGCCGCCGCGGTCACGGATCACCAGCGGCAGGTAGCTGCCCTCGGCCTCGAGAGCCAGTCGGTCGTACATCCGCCAGCCAACTTTCATTCCGGCCTCCGGGGCGACATCGATCGAGATCCGGGGGGAGAACGCCTGACAGGCGGCGAACGGAGCGAGGTACAGGCCCCTGGCCGCGCCGGCCATCGACGGGTAAAAGCGCGGGAGCTGCAGCCCAAGCCCGAGCGAAACGCTGCTGAGCAGTTCCGCGCCCTTGCCTTCCACGGTAATTACATGCCCGCGGTAGGCCGCGTCCAGTGCGATATCCTCGGTCAGATACATCCGAAAACCGGCACCGAAAGAGACATCGAGGTCGGTGCTTGACGAATCTCCCCAGGCAGTGTGCAGCACACCCGCACCCAGCAGCGCGTAGGGCACCGCCAGGCTGCCGGGATGGTAGCTGTAGCTCAGACCGCCGTTGACCGAGGTCCGCACGACATGGCCCTCCGGGGCCTCATCGGCTGCGGGGTTGAACTGCGCCGAGGCCAGTTCCAGGCGCCAGGAGAACTCGCGGGTAAAACCGCGGGCAAAACTGAACCCTGCCGCGGGTGCGGTCTCGCCGTCATAGATCATCACGCCCAAGCGGGTAGTGTACAGGTTGCGGGCCATGCGGCCGCGGGATGCTCCCAGCACGGTCTCCTGTGGCTCGAAAGGCGATTCGGGACGAACGGTATCGGCCATTCCCATCACCTCGCCGCCGGCAACCATCATGTCCAGACGGGCCGGAATACTGTCCAGGCCCAGAACGGCCAGCAGGCTGTCCTGCATGTCTTCCTTGGTCCTGACCTGCTGGAGCATCAGGCGCGAGCGCTCTTCCAGGACGGATATCTGCTCAGCGTACAGTTCCAATACCGCGTTGACACTGTCGGCCTGCACGTTGGACAGCTGGCGGTCCTCCGGATTGAAAACCTTGACCAGGTCCTCGCGCACCCAGCCGATACTGCCGTCGGCGATAAGCACCCGCAGCCAGTTCTTGAACTTGCGCTCGGCCAGCACCCGTTCGCCGCGGTAGAGCGTGGTAACCAGCTCGTAGCCGGTCCCCGGTCCCTTGCGGACGTTGGCGTAACGGTTGTAGATCATCATCTCGGTCGGCAACTGCTGGGCGATCAGCGGGATGCAGACGGTCAGCGATAAAATAAACAGTGCCAGGCTGACAATATTTTTCATCATCCGTCCAGGAAAATCTTGCGGTGTAAGAACAGCCCAAAATGGCCTGTAACGCGCCTAAGGCCGCTATATCGTATGTCGGATAAACAGGGGTAGAGCTTTAGTTTTCAAGCCTTTCGGCCGGTTTGCGGCGCGGCCAGCTCGAACAGCCCTCCCAGGGTTTCAATTCCCCGCTCTCCGGCCCGGTCCAGCAGGCGCAAGAGCAGGCGGGCGGTAACTTCGGCATCGCCCAGCGCGCGGTGACGGGCCGAGAACGACAGATTGAAAAACAGGGCCAGTTCATCCAGGCTGCGGCGATTGAGCTCCGGCACGAGCCTCCGAGCCAGTATCCTCGTACACAGCCTGGGGTTAAGCATTTTCTTGCCCCGGCTGAGGACCACTTCGTTCTGCACGAATCTCCAGTCGAACGGGGCGTTGTGCGCGACGAAAACCGAGTCGCCCAGGAAGCCGACAACCTCGGCACAAATCTGGTCGAACGTGGGCTGGCTCTCCAGCATCGAGCAGCTGATCCCCGTCAGACTGCTGATCGGCCCGGGCACCGGCCTGCGCGGATTAACGAGGGACTCGTAGCTGTCCGTAATCCTGCCGCCCTCCACCCTGACCATCCCGATCTCGATCACCCTGTCCGCGGGCGGCGCAAACCCCGTGGTTTCCACATCGATCACCACGTAGCTCGCACTGAGCAGAGCCTGCGCTGCCGACTGAGTATCGCTGGCCAGTGCCCAGAGTCTGTCGGCCGTCCGGGCGAATCTAGGGTCTTTATCCAGCATGGCGCGTGCCAGACGCTCCGCCATCGATTCATCGGCGTTGATCAGCGCCAGGACTTTGGCGCAAAGGTAGGCGGAGGAACAGGGGCCCTCGGCGGAAATCAGCTCCAGAGCCTTGTCCAGTGCGGAGTTGCTGTGAGCCAGGCTCATGGTCACTTCCGGCAGATTGCAAGCAGGTCGAGTCCGCCGCCGGCCTCGCCGGCCACAACGGAAAAGTCGTGGTAGGAATATTTCTCCAGGTATTCCCGTTTCCGGTCGCCGCCCAGGAACGAGGGCAGCGCGGCCTTTAAGCGGAGCAGGGAGAGTTTGAGCGACTCTGACATGTGGCGCTTGAGAGCGGCTGCTACAGGGTTGTTGGCCCGCAGATTGGAGGTGAGTACCCGCTGGACCTCGGGGCTGCCCTTGATTGCGCAGATCTGGACCCCGGAAAACTTTGCGGAGAGAACCTCTTTCAGGTCAGCGGGGCTGTATTCGCGTTTGTGGTAGCGGTTCCACGGCGTCTGGCCCGGATCCAGGCGCAGCAGACGGTTGGGCGTGGTCATCAGCAGCATCCCGCCGGGTTTCAGCACGCGGGAAATCTCCGCCACGAACATCGCGTCATCATCCACATGCTCGATCACCTGGAAACTGACAGCGGCATCGAACGTTTCGGTATTGAACGGGAACCTGGTGCCATCGTAAGAGGTGAACTCGCAGTTATCAGCCGCGTAACGGGCGCTGGCGTGCGCAACCGCCTCCTCGTTCAGATCCAGACCGGTCACTTTCGCTATTTTCCGGGCGAACATGTCCGTACCGTAGCCCTCGCCGCAGCCGACCTCCAGCAGGTTGGCCCCGCTGTCGATCCGGCCCAGCGCCCAGTCGTAGATGAAATAGTGGCGCAGATAGAGCAGGTACTGTTTTTTGGCCACTCTGAACTGCTCGGGTACGATCCTCTCCCCGATAACCGAACTGCCGCCCATCTAAGCTTCTCCTCAGGTTTTGCGTGAATAGTTCTGTCTTGTTCAGCCCGATCCCGACAAAATACAGCCCTCGTCAAGCCCGCTTGACAAATTGGGTTATTGCTGATTCCCGCCGCCGCTTTCAGCTCCGTTTTTACCTGTCAGGATCCTGAATTCCTGACGGACCAGCATCACGAACGTCAGCCAGAGGATTTCCACGTCCAGGCCCAGCGACCAGTTGCGGATATAGTAAAGATCGTGCTGGACCTTGCGGCTGACGCTGGTGGTTTCCCGGCAGGAGACCTGGGCCAGCCCGGTCAGCCCCGGACGGACCGCCAGGCGGCCGCGGTAGAGCTCCGGGTACGAATCGAAAAAGAACGGCCGTTCGGGCCGCGGACCCACCAGGCTCATCCTGCCGGTGAGCACGTTCCAGAACTGGGGCAGCTCGTCCAGACCTGTGCGGCGCAGGAAACGGCCCACTCCGGGCAGCACCCGCGCGTCGTCGCGGCCTGACCAGACCGGCCCGGTTTCACGCTCGGCCTCCGGGACCATCGTGCGGAACTTGCGGACCTCGAAAGTGATCCCGTGGCGGCCGACCCGCTCCTGGCGGTAGAGCACCGCGCCGGGGCTCGAGAACCTGATCGCCAGCGTAATCGCCAGCAACAGCGGGCAGGCGATCACAAGCACGAACAAAGAAATAACGGTATCCAGCACTCTTTTGAGCAGGGCCGGAAACCCGCTCACCGGTTCCACCAGCGGACCGGGGTCACCCATTACGTCAGCGGATGGTCCCCTGCCTCCGGCCTGGTCGCTTCGCGGCACCAGACGGAGTTCCACTCCGAGCGCCGCCAGTTTTTCGGCCAGCGGCAGCCAGCGGGCCGGCTCGATATCCTCCGGGTCGAGCAGCACCAGATCGATCCGGTGGGTTGCGGCCAGCCGCTCGGCCTCATCCAGGCTGCCCGAGGGCAGACCCTTCGGCAGGCCGGCATCGCCCTCCACTGCCAGGGCGACAGGCTCCACCCGCGCCGCGCTGGCCTCCAAGCGGGCCATCAGGTCCGCGATCCGTCCCGCGGCGGCTGCCAGCAGAACCCGCTCCCGGGCCAGGGGAGCGAAAAACGGCAGGTCTAAAATTAACTGGGCGGCGAACCGCCAGGCCAGGCCATAGAGTGCCGTCAGCAGGCAGAACAGCAGCACGACCAGGCGGCTGAACGCGTAGTCGCGGAAATAGAACGGCAGGACAGTCACCAGCACGCTCAGCACAAAACCGGCTTTGAACAGGCCCAGCACCGAGGGTACCCGTTCGCGGCCAATGCCCAGCGCCCAGAGGACCGGCAGGTAGATAGCGGCTATCATGGCGGCGTAAAACAGGTACGACCAGCCGCTGAAATACGGGGGTATCGGGTAGAGACCGCCCCAGCGGATCAGGACGGCAGTAAAAAAGGCAGCCTCGGCGGCTGCCACGTCCGAGGCAATCCAGACCGGCCCCGGTTTGTTACGTTTAGCATTCAAGCTTCACCTCTCCTGCGCAAACCCGGTCCCGCGGGCGGGTTACTCTTCAGATCAAACCCATTAGCGCCTGCAGCTTGAGCCACCACACCATCCACACCGCCTCGATGACGATTTTCTTGCCCATTTTCGAGGTGCCGGAATGGCGGTCGACGAATACTATCGGGATCTCCTTGATCTTGAATCCCTTGCGATGGACCTTGAAACTGACCTCGATCTGAAACGAATAGCCCTCGGACTGCACCTTGTCCAGGTCCAGCGATTCGAGCACCCGGCGGTGGAAACACTTGAACCCGCCGGTGGGGTCCTTGACCGGCAGGCCGGTGATCACCCGCGTGTAGATACTGGCGCCGTAGCTGAGCAGCAGACGGCTCATCGGCCAGTTGACCACGTTGATCCCCTTGACATAGCGCGAGCCGATCACGAGGTCGGCTTCCGTAGCAGCAGCAAAGAAATCCGGAAGGTAGCGAGGGTCGTGGCTGAAATCGGCGTCCATCTCGAACACCAGCTCGTAGTCGCGTTCCAGGGCCCAGCGGAATCCGGCGCGGTAGGCGCTGCCCAGGCCCAGCTTGGCCTCGCGGTGCATCACGTGGACACGCGGGTTTTCCGCGGAAATTCCGTCCACCACCTCGCCAGTGCCGTCGGGCGAGTTGTCGTCGACAATCAGCATCTCCAGGCGCTCGTCTTTCTCCAGCACCTGGGCGATCAGGTTCACGATATTCTCTTTTTCGTTGTAGGTCGGGACAATCACCAGCGCCTTGTCGTTCATTCAGCACTCCCGCTGCTAGCGTCTTCCTCAGGATTTTTTCCGCCCGGCATTCCACCGGCAGACAGCAAAACGGCTACAGGGATCAGTTCGGCCAGGGTCAGCCAGATCCGCGAGACCAGCGCGACCACGGTGGCGGCCAGTCCTCCCAGCGTGGTTGTGAGCAGCACGGTGAACATCACCTCCCGAATCCCGATCCCGCCGGGAGCGAAAACGGCCAGAAAACCGATAATGTAGCCCACCGCGTAGATCCCGGTCGATTCACTCCAGCAAAGCTCCGCGCCCGGAATCACCGAGAGGATGAACCAGTGGAAACAGAGGCCGTAGCCCAGCCACACCAGCACATTAAGCATAAACCATACCAACAGGTCCCTGAATTTCAGTTTGCGCGAAACAGGCGGCTTGCCCGACAGCCGCGCGGCCAGGTCCAGCACTTTGTTGAGCAGGCCCGGATGGAGGAACACCAGCACGACCGGAACGGCGAGCCAAGTCCACTTCAGCAGCGGCTCGAAACTCCCGGCCAGTTCTGCCGGAAACAAGGCCAGGCCGACCACTGTTCCGGCCAGCAGCACCAGCACGTGGTTGAGCACGCTGCTTGCCGCGGCGTCCATGGCGCCGAGGCCCTCGCCGCGGGCCATCACTGCCATCCCGGCGATCTGCCAGACCTTGCCGGGAAGGTAGCGGCCCAGGTTGGAGATAAACCAGACATAGGCCGCGCGCCAGGGCTTGATCCAAACTCCGCCGATCGCCAGCACCACCATCCGCCAGATCTGGGTGTTGACCAGAAAGATCAGCGAAATGCCCAGCATCGAGAGCACGAACGGCAGCGGACGAAGCTCCCAGTCCAGTTCGCCGAGCTGGTGCCAGTTGAGTACCAGGTTGTGATAGATCAGGTAATAGCCGAGCACGAACAGGACCAGCACCTGGCCCGCGCCCACGGCGGCTTTTTTCCAGTTCACGATTTTCCCTACCAGTCATTCCGGTACGCGCACCAGCCGACAGCCCCGGCCAGCACCAGCAGGGACAGGATGCTGACCCTGCCGCCCCAGCAGAACGGCCGCGAGCGGTAGCTCATCTCTACTTCATGCCCGCCGGCCGGAACGTACACCGCCCTCATCGCCAGGTTGGCGCGGTAAACCCTGGCCGGCCGGCCGTCCACAGTCGCCTGCCAGAAGGGATGGTAGCTTTCGGCGAAATAGAGCAGGCATGGCTTCTGACAGTTCACCTTAAGACTGATTCTGTCATAGCCATGATAGACCGGCTCAACCGTTCCCTGCCCTGCGTCCACTCCGGCCAGCGACGAGGCGTCGAAATCCGGCGGCTCGTTGAGGATCAGGGTCACGCCGGGATCGAACGCCGGATCGTTGATCCTGTTCAGTACCGCGTCGTCGTCCTCGATAACTTCAAAAGCGCCGAACAGACGGTAGCGCTCCCAGGCGCCCGGATTACGGTAGAGTATCCTGGCCGTGCGCCCGTCCTCGAGCACTTTTTCCAGGAACGGGTATTCCCGCTCGAAAAACGGAGTGAGCCGGCTGTTGCGAAACATGATATGGTCGGCGGCCATCAGGTCCCAGAAGCGGTGGTGGATCGTGTTCGGCAAAGTAATCTGCGGGTTGCCAAGCTGTTCCTGCAGCGATTTCCAGAGACGGGGATCGCGGGCCAGGTTGCGCTGGGTATGGGTGCCGGACAGCTTCTCGAACCATTTCAGCCGCAGCGGCATACTGGCGTTGACCGTCGGTATCTTGAAAAAGAGCAGGCTGTTGTCCCAGTAATCGCTGTAACCCTCCCGGATAACCGGCGAAGGGTAAAAATAGACCCTGTGCTTTGTCAAATCCTGTGCTTGAAGGTGATCCACTATCTTGTTGCGGGAGTACACACTGTTCACATCGCCGGTGTTGAGCCAGTGACGGTCCATGCGCATCAGGTCCGCCCAGGTGAGCACGGCCAGCAGCACCACCAGCGCGACAAGCGGGATCACCCGCGATCTCCACATCCAGACCAGCCCGACTATCGCGCCGCCCACCACTGCGCTGATCAGGGCGGAGCGGATAATCTGCGGGTAGTAGCTCCTGAGCACGGCCAGGCGCGCCTGGCCAATTTTCTCCGGCAGCATCCCGGAGAGCATGTTGGGCAGGGCGTCCTTGCCCCCGCCGATCACCACCAGCACGATCCCCAGCGCTCCCAGGCAATAGAGCAGCACCTTGAAACCGCTCCCGGACGATTCCGCCTTTGCCTGGTCATCCCGGCCCTCTGCGCCCAGGACATAATCGATACCGTAGCCGGCCAGGGTAATCAGGCTGAACGCGAACACGAAAAACATCATATTGGGGCCGCGGAAGCTTTTCACCACCGGCAGCAGGTGGTAGGGCAGGCGGAAGAACGGGGTGTAGCCGCCGTAATTCCAGAGCAGGGCCGCCGCGGCGAGTCCGCTGAAAAACCAGACCTTGCGGTGGCGCCGCCTCGCCAGCGCCACCACCGCGAACATCAGCGGCAGCAGGCCCATGTATTCAGAGTGGAGCTTGAAACTTTCGGCGCTCCAGTAAGCGGCGGGCTCCCCGGTGAATCCCGGCACCACCAGCCCGGCAGTCTCGAGCGGGTGCATGCTGAAACTGGTGGCGTGCGCGTAGCCCTCATAGCCCAGGCCCAGGCCCTCCTGACGGTGGGCGAGCTGCCGGTTAACCGCTGTGGGGAAAAACTGCACCGCGGCCAGCGAGACAGCCAGCACGAATCCGGCGGTGTACATCAGACCCAGTCTAATAAACGGCCTGATTGACTTATCCTCGCGCCAGACTGCTACCAGGCGGTAGATGGCATATGCGGTCACGGCCAGGCAACTGAAATACATCATCTGCAACTGGGGGGTGAGAATCTGCAGCGCCACGACCAGACCCATCAGCAGGAACCAGATCAGCTTGCGGCGGTTGAACCCGCGTTCGAGGAAGAAAAACACCAGCGGAGTCAGCAGGATCACGAATATCCGGCCATCGTGGCCGCCGTGAAGGCCGCTGGCCACCCAGCCGGTGAACGTGAACGCCACCGCGCATAACGAGGCCGCTGCTTTGGAGAGGTTCAGCTCCCTGATCCAGAGGTAGCAGAACAGGCCGCCGAAGAGCATCATCAGCAGGAATGTCCAGCCGATAGCGCGGAACAGCGGCATGATGAAATACAGCAGGCTCAAGGGGTAAAACATCGGACCGGTCAAGCCGCCCGCGTAGGGAAGTCCGCAGAAACTCAGCGGGTTCCACAGCGGATAGCTCCCGCCGGCCATGACCGCATCGACACCGATCTTGCGTGTCTGCAACCCCTGGGTGATCATATCCGAGCCCAGCAGGATTGCATTTGAGTGGAAAATGAACTCGCGAAAATAGACGACCAGCGCCAGCAGCAGGAACCCACAGAGCGCCCAGAACAGGCGGTTGCCGGAGTCGAGCCCCGCCGGCAGGCTGAAATCCGGCTGTTTTAGCGGCGGCTTGTTGGCTCCGGACCTGTTTTTTTTCTTAGCGGCCATCAGGGTCGTCTCCGCAGATACTTCTTCGATATTCAATACAGGCGGGTATTTTCAACCGCCGCTGCTGACCTGTTTCTCCAACAGGGCCAGATCGTTGTCCACCATCTCGTTGACCAGCTCTTCCAGGGTCACATCGCAGCTCCAGCCCAGCTCCCGCCTGGCTCTTGATGAGTCGCCCACCAGCAGTTCCACTTCCGCCGGACGGTAAAATTTCTCGTCGATCCTGACGTATTTCTCCCAGTCGAGTCCGGCTCGCACGAACGCCATCTGGACGAACTCGCGCACGGACCGGGTCTGGCCGGTTGCGATCACGAAATCCCCCGGCTTCTCGCGCTGAAGCATCAGCCACATGGCGCGTACGTAATCGCGGGCATGGCCCCAGTCACGCTTGGCGTCAAGGTTGCCCAGACGGACCTCCGTAGCCAGCCCCAGCTTGATCCGGGCCACGTGGCGCGTGATCTTGCGGGTGACAAACTCGTAGCCGCGCCGGGGGGATTCGTGGTTGAACAGGATGCCGGTGGAACCGTGAATGTTGTAGGCGTCGCGGTAGTTGCGGGTCAGGTCGAAACCGACCACCTTGGTGATCCCGTAGGGCGAACGCGGATAGAACTGGGTTTTTTCGGTCTGCGGCACTTCGCGCACCTTGCCGAACATCTCGCTGCTGCCGGCGAAATAGAACCGGCAAGCGGGCGCTTTTTCGCGGACCGCCTCGAGCATGAAATGGGTACCGTTGATATTGGTATTGAACGTGCTGAATGCATCCTCGAACGAGTAGCTGACAAAGCTCTGGGCGGCCAGATGGTAGCACTCGTCCGGACTGATCTCCGCAACCGCGCTAAGGAGGCTGGGGTAACTTTCCAGCGAGGCGGAATGCAGGACGATATCGTCCAGGATATGGCTGATCCGGTGCATGCGGTGCTCGGGGTCTTCCAGGGCCACCCGCCTGACAATGCCGTGAACTTCGTAGCCCTTCTCCAGCAGGAACTCCGCCAGGTAACTGCCGTCCTGACCGGTGATCCCGGTGATCAACGCTTTGCGTTTCATAATCCGTATCCTCAATTCCCTGAATTTAGCGCCATCCGATTGACCCTACTAAAATAGCTAAACCATCGGCGAGGTAAAGATTATTGTGCCCCGGCCGCCGGTTCATTCTCCTCCCGCGGGCCGGTCAGCCGGCCGTAGAGCTCCAGCCACTGGCCGGTCAGTCTGTCCCAGTCGAACATTTTTTTCACATAATCATAACCCTGGTTACCAAGATTACCTGCAAGTTCCCTGTCTGTCATCAGACGGGCGATTGCCTCGGCCAGGGCCGCCGGGTCCTTCTCGGGAACCGCCAGACCGGTATGCCCGTCCTTGACGATATCCACTATCCCGCCGACATTGCTGGCAATCACCGGCTTGCGGTAGCTCAGCGCCTCGATCAGCACCACGCCCAGGCCCTCGGTATCGCCCCGGGAATCGATAACGGCCGGCAGGACGAAACAGTCGCAGTCGCGGTAGCACGCGGCCAGGCGCTCATCGTCCACCCGGCCCAGCATGTGGACCCGCCCGCGAAGATCGAGCGCATCCACCAGCGCGTTCAGATTGCTCTCCTCGGGTCCGCCGCCGACGATATCGAGTTCGACCGGAAAGGGGAGATCAAGCTTTTTCATCGCTTTCACCAGGTATTCCACCCCCTTGCGCTCCACCAGCCGACCGACAAACAGCACCCGTCGCGTGCGCTCCGGGCTGTCGTCCAACGGCTCGAACTGTTGCGGGGGCGGCACCGGCGAGCCGTAGGGCACGATTTCCACGTCCGTTTCCGGCGAGATATCCTTGAGCAGATTGCGCGTATACGTGCTGATCGCCACCACCAGGTCGCTGATCCCGGCTGTCCAGCGCAGGAACGGGATGAAAACGCGCATCCGGTTGATCACCCACATCAGCTCCACGCCGTAAAACTGGTTGATCAGCGGCGCCCCGGCCCAGCGTGAGGCGAACCAGCCGAAGATGGACAGGGGGAACGGCCAGTGGACGTGGACCAGGTCGTATTTATCCAGCCGCAGCACGCGGCGCAGGCCGATGATGCCGCCCAGGATATAAAACGGCACCAGCAGCAGCAACAGCTTGTTGGCCTTGATCTGGTCGGGTATCGTCTTGTCGTGGGAGAACATTTCCAAGGGTGAGGGCAGGTAGCGGAAACGCCGCACTGTGGTGCCGTCGACCTCGTGATCGTTCTGCCCGTGCCAGGCCGATGTATAGACCGTGACATCCACTCCCCGGCCGCGGAGCCGGGAGATAGTCTCCACCATCCACGGATTGATTATGTCATCGGGGCTGCGCTTGTATGATGTTACGATATAGAGGACTTTCACCGGAGCACCTCGGCGACCTTGGCGTAATCCTCGTCAAAGACGATTTTGAACTTCTCCGGCTGTTTCTGCAGCGCGGGCACGAGATAGCGGAAAGTGGTCCCGCTGACCGCGTCGATCACCACGTAGTCAGTCTCCATCACAACCGCCAGCACGGAATCCGCATCCTGCGAATAAGGGTAGTTCATCACTTTGCGGCCGGAGAGGTAGTGGTAGAGCCTCGGCTTGCGCACGGTCACGACCGCATCCGCCGGCGTATTGGCCTTCACCCATTCTGCGGATTCGAACAACTGGCGGAAATTGACACTGTAGCCGGCGTACTTGTCTCCGCCCATGTAGCGGGCGAGATATCTGAGATTGGTTTTGACCGCCGGTCCGTGGGAGAGCAGTCCTCCGGCGGCGAGTACAACCAGGACTGTGACCGCGACTTTCCGGCGCAGCGCTTCGCCGGCGCCGGCCAGAGCCGCGCCGGCCAGCAGAGACTCGGCCAGGTAGAGCAGGAACAGGGGAATGACAGCCA
>VRUH01000080.1 GCA_019456185.1 Candidatus Glassbacteria bacterium
TCCAGATCGCTCCGGGGCACGGCGCCAGCCCGCCGGCGAACCCCAGCCAGAGGATCTGCCGGTAGCCGCTTTCTTCCGCAGGCGGCAGGTGACTGTGGTCGTGGCTATGGTCATGGTCGTGATCGTGGGAGTGGTCGTGGCCGTGGGAGTGGCCTCCCCCGCCGCGCAGGCGCTGGATACCCAGCGTGAGCACGATCAGCCCGGAAACCACCCCCAGAACCGCCTGGGTCTGCACCCCGACACCATCACTCCAGGCCAGCCGTGTAATCACAGCCAGGATCAGGATGCTGCCGGTGTGGGTAGCGGTAACAGCTGCCGCCAGCACCAGCGCGTGGGGCCAGCTGTGACGGCTGCCCACCAGGTAGGCCGCGGTGAGTGTTTTGGCATGGCCCGGCGCGAGCGCGTGCACCGCCCCGTAGGCAAACGACGCGGCCAGGATCAGCCACAGTGTGGCCAGTCCTCCCCGCCCTCTTTCCAGGTACAGCATCACCCTCTCCCGCAGTCCCGCTCCGTGGCTGTCTCCCGATAGACTGCCGCTCCCGCTCAATCCGTCTGCGGATGGGACCGTATCGACTGGCGCAACCGTCATCGAGCGCGGGAAATAGTAGGCCTGGGCGTAGCGTACGATCCGCCAGTCGCGCTCGCCTGAAGCCGCCGAACCGTCCAGTTCCCGCTCGCTCCTGAGCCGGCAGGCCAGTTCGAGACGCTGCAGCTCCTCCGGTCCCGACGGAGGGCCGTCCGGCAGACTGATCCGCTCGACTTCAACCGCGCGCCCGGCGACCACGGCCAGCACCAGCTTGCCCTGGTAGGGCCATTCCCCGCCGCCGGTCAGGCTGAGACCGAGTTCCCTGGTATCGCCGGGAGCAAGCTGGAGCGGAGCGCTGAACTCCAGCGTGATATCACAGTGCTGGGGAATTACCCGCCGGCTGTCGTAGAACTCCACGACCGGCTCGCGGATGGGGGTCAATTCGAGCGGGACACCGCCGGCAAGCAGGCTGATACCTGTGGCCACGCTGTCGATAAAGCCTGCCCCAAACCCGGCGGCCTCCTCGTTGGAGACAACATCGTCGGCGTCGCGGTCCATCGCCAGCCGGAGGTTCAGGCCCGGGAATTCCTTGTAGGCGAACTGCATGCGCAGCTCGACGAACCCCTCGGCCAGGCGCAGCTCCGCCACCCGGTCGGTGTCGTACATGTTGAGCATGTGCGCCACCGCGGCCAGCGGCCAGAGTACACCCAGAATTACCGGCACTGTCAGCCTGCGGAATTGCAACTGGCGCTCCTTATTCCGGCGACGGCAGAGGCAAAGAGCTGGGGCGGCCCTCCAGCATGGCGTCAAGCGCCTGCCGGGCTCTGGCCAGCCGTCCTCTGACCTCGGCGGAGGAAACACTCTCCATCGATCCCTCCAGCCGGGAGATTATGCTGCGCGCGCTGTCGCGGTTGAACGGCAGCCTGCCCCCCACGTAAATATAGACTGGATTCGTGTGCGCCTCGGTGCCCGCCGGCCCGCTGGCCCGTGCCGCAATCCAGCTGCTGCCGATGATCCTCAACTCACGGGTCAGGCTCACCGATGATTGCGGCTCCCGGAAACTTTCGCGGACCCTGGCCCAGCCGTTGACAATCAGCTCCACGCTGGTGACCGGGTAGAGAGGACTGTTTACCTGGATATTGACCGTCAAGGTCGTATCGGTGTTTTCGCCGAGGGAGATGATGTCCCCGGGCCGGAGATTGTCCGCTTCGAGGAAAATCATCGGGCCGCTGGTGGCGAAACTCCTCCCTTCAGCGGCCAGCTCGGCCCAGCTGCGGGGATTCGGCTCCGTATCCGCGCAGACATAGGTGATTTCGCTGGCCAGTTCGCGGGTATAGGGAAAATCGCAGGCGCCGACGATCGGCAGGCGGAAGCCGATATTAAGGAAATCGTACCAGCCATCCAGCCCCAGGCTGCGGTAGCCGCCGAACTGCAGCAGTTCCAGGAAATCCATCTTGTCATCCAGCAGCAGGCCGTCGGTTTCGGTGTTGTGGTAGCCCCCGTGGGCCAGCCCGAGATAGCCTCTCAGTTTGTGCGCCTGATCTGCGATAATGCCCAGCGACGGTCCCGCGCCCACATCGGCGCTGGAACTGTCCGGCCCCGGCACGTAGCTGTCCGGCAGGATAATCGTCACGTGGCCCAGCTCTCCGGAGCGGTACTCCTGGCCGGAACTCAGGAAGTACCCGTCGCGGCGGCAGGCGCTCATGTCACCCAGGCCTTTCTGCTGCAGCCAGCCCTCGTATTGCCCTCCCTGAGCATACCCGGCGGTGTTCATCGACAGCATGTAGGCATAGCGGATCCCCCTGGCGCTGGTCAGCGTCAGCAGGGAGTCGTCGTTGGAGCCGGTGCGGTCCATGTGGATATGCGTATCCCCGGCGTACCAACCCCTGGCGGCCATGTCCGTCCAGCGACGGAGTCTCAGTGTCAGCGCAAGCGTATCCCGCGGTTCAACCGTAACCTCCGTTTTGGCTGACAGGTATTCGTACCCTCTTCCCGCTTCCAGCATACAGCGGCCCGGCGGGACTTTTACCGTAAACTCCCCGTCGGTGTAGAAATAGTAATCCAGGTCGCGGAACCGCACCGGTCCTTTGAGCCTGTTGCCGCTGTAGCGCAGCCCGAAACGCACGTAAGGATTGTTTTCCGGTTCCACAGTGCCGCCGTTGATACTGACGTGTGCGCTGGTTTTTTTGCCGGGGAAACCGTCCACCACCGTCACTTCCAGCACGGCCCAGTCGTCCTGCGGCTCCAGCGGCGGCGATGCGACCGGCCGGGTCACCTCGATCATCGGGCGGAAATGGGCCGCTGCGGGTAACGCTGAAAACACGAACACGATCAGCAACAGCATCAGGGTCCCGATCGGCGAAACGTTCATTGTGCGCCTCGATAGGCTGTGAGTGAGAACAGGCTGGCCGAAACGATACACCAGACCGTAAAAATAGCAGAGGGCAGCGCCACGCCCGGCATGTGGCTGAAATGGGTCAGGGCCAGCACGGTGCCCATCCCCGCGTTCTGCATCCCGATCTCGATTGCCAGGGTCCGCTTTTCCGCCTCACGCAGCCGGATCAGCCTGCCGAACCACCATCCGCCTGCCATCCCCAGCGCATTGAGCAGCACCACCAGCAGCAGGATGACCAGGCTGGCCTCACGGATCAGCTCCACGTTACGGGCCACCACCACCGCGCAGATCACCACGATCGCGAAAATACTCAGTGTGGGAAACAGCTCGATAAAGCTCTCGATCCGCCTGCCGGCCAGCCTGCGGAACACAATCCCGCCGGCCAGCGGCAGCAGGACCGCCTTGATGATGGTCAGCATCATGCCCGCATATGGAATATGGACCACATTGCCCAGCAGGACAAGCGTCAGGGCGGGTGTGATCCACGGACTGAGGAAAGTGGAGACAGTGGTGAGCGCCACCGAATAGGCGACGTTTCCCCGGGCGATATAGGCCAGCACGTTGGAACTCATCGCGCCGGGCACGCAGCCGGTAAGCACCAGCCCCAGCGCCAGTTCCGGCCTGGTTTCGATCAGCCGGGTCAGCCCGTAGGCGGCCAGCGGCATGATCGTGAACTGCGCCAGCGAACCCAGGGCGATCTTGTCCCAGCGGCGGAGCGTGTCTGCGGCGTCATCGAGCTGGAGAGTCGCTCCGATCCCGAACATGGCCAGGCCGAAAAACAAGGTCACCTGCTCGCTGACCCAGCCGCCGAACACTCCGGGTTGGCAGTAAGCCAGCGTACAGCCTGCGATCACCCAGACCGGGAACATGGCGTTGATCGTTTTAATCGCCCGCATTAAACAGCCTGCCTGCCGGATAGATAAATTTCACAATCATCCAAGTGATGCAGATAACCGTAATCAGCTTGTTTTGCTCCCGGCCCTCCGTGCTATGAAGCTCAATACTATACCGGCGGCGGGCCACAGGCAAGAGAGGAGCATTGCATACAATTCGATCAAAAACGTAACCGGAAGGCTGGAATTAAAGTTAGTATGGGTGATATTATTATTAAACGCGATCTCCTCCCCGCCGGGACCGAGGTCAAGGCAGGGAACAGGCCCGGAGATCAGCCGTGCCGCAAGATCACTGATTAAGGAGGGGCGAGGCCCGTAAATCGAGAGCGGATCCACCCCCCCCCCTCCTTCGTCAAATAACAGGAGTGCCGCCATGCGCAACGTCCGGCCTATGAGAGCTTTGGCAGCTTCGCTGCTTGGATTGATGATCGCCTGCCCTCTGGCGATTGCCCAGGATGAAACCACCGGCTACAGGGAGATGATGAAAGACGTTTTCGATCCGGTCTGCCTGGACTGCCACAACAGTGCGCTCACCGGCAGCGCCCGCAACGGTGCCCCATCGAGTGTCAATTGGGACACCTACACCCTGGCCGCTGTCAATGCCAGCAACGGTAACACTCGCGCCCAGGCAGGCACCATGCCTCCGGTATCGTCCGGCAAATCTCTCTCCGCCACCCAGCAAGCCACTTTCCAGGCCTGGATCGATGACAGCACGGCGCTGGGCACGGTGGTCGATTACCAGGACATGCGCGACTTGGTGTTCGTGCCGGTCTGCATGATCTGCCACAGCAGCACGGTCAGCAACCGCAACGGAGCGCCGTCAACTGTCAATTGGGACACCTACGCCGCCGCCCGGACCAAAGCCGTCAGCGGTAACCTGCGCGCCCAGGCCGGTACGATGCCACCGAGCGGGCCATTGACCGCGGCCCGGAAAGCCGCGTTCCAGGACTGGCTCTGGCTGGATACCCCCAGCGGTGATTCGGTAGACTACGCGACCTTGAGCGACTCGCTGTTCACCCCGTCGTGCATCCTCTGCCACGACAGCAACAAGAGCGGCTCGGGGCGCCTCGGCGCACCCGACGGGGTCGATTTCGACACCTACGGCGGCACCCTGGCCAACAGGTACATCCTGAACAACCGGGTCCAGACCGCCACATCGTCGCCCCACGGCCCGCAGAATCAGTCGATCAAGGACCTGGTGTTCAACTGGATCTACGCCGGAACTCCCGGCAGCGACCCGGTCAGCGGACCTGTCTGCGACCTGGACGGCAGCGGAACTGTGGCGACCGCCGACGTCATCTGGCTGATCCTGTTCATCCGCGACAACGCGTACGACGAGACATACGATTACAACGGCGACGGCCGGTTGAGTATCAGCGACGCGGTTAAGCTGGTGCTGGCCATCCGCAACGGGAGCTGCAGCGACGGCGGCGCCATGCTGGCGATTGCCGGAGGAGACAACGCGCCTGAATGGCTGGGCAGCCTGAGCGCCGAGGAGGTGGAGTACGTGGAGGGCGCCCTCGGCCTGCTGGGCCTTACTCCCGATGAGGAAGCCGCGTTCCGTCTGGCCCTCCATGGCCGGCAGGGCGGGCCGATGCTGCCGCAGGCGTTCAGCCTGGGCCAGAACAGCCCCAACCCGTTCAACCCTGTCACCACAATCAGTTACACCGTGCCCGAGGGCGGCGGAGAGCAGGTCAGGATCGAGGTCTTCGATATCAGCGGCCGGCTGATCGCCACCCTGGCCGACCAGTTCAAGGACGCAGGCAGTTATGCGGTGTTCTGGGACGGGACAGACAGCCGCGGCGCTCAAGTGCCTAGCGGCGTGTACTTCTACCGCCTCCAGGCCGGCGATTTCGTGCAGACACGCAAGATGGTGCTGCTGAAATAAAGTTTGCCAAACATCGGCAGGAGCTTTTATATAAAGGGGACGGCCCATGGGCCGTCCCCTTTTTTTTCGCCATCTCTCCCGGAGGAATCATGCGGACTCTACTGCTGGTGGCAATTTCCGTCCTGCTGGCTGTCCTGGCCGGCTGCATCGAGATCGAGATCAATGATGACAATGATGCTGAAGACCGGCAGTCCGCCGCCGCGGAACAGGAATGCCCGAGGCACTGCATGCTGCTGCGCGCCGGTGAGATCGAAGCGATAATCGGCGACGGGGCCCGGATCCGCAACCATCCCGGTCTCTGGCTGCTGGCCAGCGAGCATTACCCGTTCAACGTGATCCACAACAAGAGCGCCGCCATGCTGGGCGGAGGCCTGCGCAACAGGGAACCCGTGCTTAAAAAGATCGACGAGTTCTCCTGCGCGCTCGAACGCACCTCCACCCCCGACGATCCCTCGGATATCAGGGCGGTCTACCGGATCAGCGAACCCTACTACCTCGACTACGAGCACAATGTCCGCGATACCGAGGACCGGATCGGTCCCCTGCTCAATCACAGGTCATGGGGCTACGCCAATTATACGAACAGCCCCGACGACCTGAGGATCCATTTTCTGTCCGATGGCGAATGGTTCGCCTGGACGCCCGGGGAGCACGGCGGAGCCGGCAGCCAGGTGGTGCCGAACTACCTGCCGAAAGAAAAACTGGAGACCTGGCCCGAGGACCACCCCGACCCCTCGTTCTGGTGGCACAAGCGTCTGGACCGGGGATTCGACGAGCCGTTTTTCTACGGCCGGTTCGAAAACATGGTGGCTATCTGGGTGTTCGACAAGCCGGAGTGGCTCAGGTTCCACCTCTCCCCGCAGGGCGGCGGCAAAAGCCTGCGCGAGGGCAAGACCAGCACGGCCTGGGATTTCGAGTGGATTATCCCCCGCCGGGAATACGAGGTCGGGAAATGGTATCAGCTCAGGTGCAGGATTATTTTCAAGGAGTTCGAGGGCAACAACGACGTGCTGCGTGAGGTGCGCAAGGCGCAGCAGGAGCTGGGGTTCACAACTGTCGCCGATCTGCAATGACACGTAAGCCAGGCTCAGCCCAGCGCCTCTTCCAGGTGCTCGCCCCTGATCTGGTTGTGGCTCCAGTGCTGCACGGCCTTGCCACTTTCGAGCAGCAGCAGCTGCGGGGTCTCGTGAAGGACTCCCAGTTTTTCTTCCAGTTCGTTGGAAATATCCCGCCGCTGCTGGACCACAACCAGGTAAATCTCCCGGTCAGGATTGTCCTCCAGCCACCTGTCCAGTTCGCCTTTGGCCGAGGTTGATATTGGGCAGGCGCTGCTGTGCTTGAAAACCAGCACCGGTCCTCCCCCGCTCTCATCGATCAGTCTGTCCACCGATTCGATATCCCGGTACATTTTCGCCCCTCCCCCCTCTGTGTCAGCTGCGTCTGAGCCGGTCCCGCCGAACAGAAAACGCCTGATCCAGTCGAACATTTCAATCTCCCCCCCAGGCTGTTTCAGATTCCGTCCGGGAAAACATTCAATCTCAGCGGCCCTTCTCCGCTCAATTGAATCTCGATACCATCGATCAGCTTCTGCCCCGTTACGGTCATATCCTCCAGCCCCTGGCCCGCCACATGATAGAGCTCCAGCGGGTTGAACGTGCTCCACTCGGCGAACGCGTTGATCCGCGGATAGTCCCGCCGCATGCCCAGCCAGTAGCTGTGGCGCGGCGGGTCGAACAGCAGCTTGCCGCTCCAGGGCCGTCCGCTGTCGAGATGGACAATCAGGCCCTCTTTGCCGCTTCGTGCGGCAATCCGCAGGTCCTCGCGCCAGGGATCGAGGCGGCAGCCCCGGGTTTTATAAAGCGCGTACATCAGCGCTGTGCGCGCGAAATTACCGTCACCCCACCAGCCCTCGATAGTGCCGTCGTCGCGCTGCATGGCGAACATCCTGCCCGCCTCGTGCTCCACCCAGTCGAACGCGCTCTCGACAGGCAGATGGCTGAGCAGCAGCAGTGCGCCTTCCACCGCATCGGCTATCCCGTCGTGCGACTGCGACCCGTCGCCCCGCGGCTCCCAGCGGTAGTCCTTGCAATGGTGGATATTGTCGAGGGCTTTCCTCACCGGCTGAAGATACGACCGGTCACCGGTAACCATCGCCATCGTCACCCAGGCGTAATAATCGTAACCCCAGCAATCGGAGATATTCCCCCGCGTAACCTCGCCCGTGGCCGCATCGACCTCGTTAACGAACAGGCCCATGCTGTCCACGCCGATCTCCACCGCCCGCTTCAGCATCCTGTCGACCGGCGGGAAATATTTCTCCGCCCGTTCCGAGCCGAGTTCTTTCTCGATAGCGTAAAGCAGTGACAGGCCGCTGATAATCTCGCAGCCGTGGTCGCGCAGTTTGAGACGGCCGTCGCCCGTGTGGCCGGCAAAATCCCAGACATGGGCCGGTACCCCGTGGTTGCCCGGCAGGACCTCGAAACAGTAGGCGTCGCCGATCCTTCGCGCCCAGGCCAGATACTCATTCCGGCCGGTCATCCAGAACAGACGGCAGAGCACCTGGAGCATTTCCCCGTTGACTTCGGCGTCGTTGCTGGGCAACATGCCCCAGGCAGTCTCATGCCCGGCGGCGGCGAACACGCCCTCGGCCAGCGATGCCATCCGTCGAGACCAGATACCGGGACCCAAAATCTCCACCATCGGCACCAGCCCGTCCTTGGCGTACTCCGATGCGCCGAAAATAAGACGGTCGAGACCGACATCCACCTGCCGTTTGCCTCCCAGGTCATATGTTCCCGGCAGGCCGTGCAACTGGATGGTATTGCTGATCTCTCCGACCAGCGAACGCTCAAGCAGCGGCCCGAACAGATCACGGCTGGTGAATGCCGCGGAGATCAGCATGAACGGGAAATTGTCCGCCGCCGAATTATGCGGGGTCCACAGCGGCGGGTTATCGCCCAGCCGCTGGGGCAGCAGGCCGGTGGCTTTGTCGAGATACGGGAGCCAGCCCTCCAGGAACATCCTGCTGCGGTTGAACGCTTCGGCAGCCCGCTCGGCCGCGCGGGCCAGATCCCGGCCGTCTTCAGGCGGACCAGCCGGCAGGTCCGCAGGTGCAAACAGCGGCAAAACACATAAAGTCAAACATGATATAAACACTGCTATCTTATTCTTAATCATAAGCATATCCTGTTATGTTATTGCGTTGACATCCGTGCCGTTTCATGGGCAGCGCTAGCTTGTGCCGCTGGATATTATATATTAAATTGCCATCGAATGCAAAGCCAATCTCCCTCTTACTCTGGCCGATTCGATCGCCGGGGACTTACCAAGTGCGAGCCTGTACTATCCCAGCCGATTTTTTCCTGATTGTCATGGTGGCGCTCTCCTTTGCCTGCCAGCGCGACGGGGGTCCGGACGGACTCGATGAAGAGGCCTACCGCAACCTCCACTCATTATATGGAGTCCACCCCAGGCTGATCCTGCCCGCCGGTGCGGAGAGCGGTTTGCGCCGGAGCCTTGAAAGCTCCCATCGCTGGCTCTGGAGCCGTTATGTGCAGGACCTGCCCGGCAAGCTGGAACGTTCCCGCTCGCTGGAGGCGGACCTGGACCGCGGTGATGCCAACCTGGCGGCGGACCTGGCGTTTGCCTGGAGGGCCACCGGCGAGGACAGCCTGCTCGACGCGGCCCGGAACTATCTGCTTAAAATTGCCGGACGCGAAACGTGGGAGGCGGATAACAGCCTCCTGCAGGGCCATCTGCTTACCGGTGTCGCCATTGCATACGACTGGCTCTATCCCGAAATGAACCGCGCCCAGCGCACCCTGGTCGCCACCAAGCTGGGTGACGAGGCGCAGGCCCAATACGAACAGATTACCCAAGGCAGGGCCTGGTATCGCGCCCAGTACCTGCAGAACCACGCCCACGTGCATTATACCGGCCTGGCGTACGCCGGCGCGGCGCTCTACGGCGAGGACGCCCGGGCGCAGCAGTGGCTGGCCGCCTGCGAGGACTTTTTTCCCAGGGTGTTTGCGGCCAGCCCCTCCGATGGCGGCTCCATAGAGGGCCTGAGCTACGGCAACTATGCGATGGAGTTCTGCCTGCTGTATGTAGAGCTTGCCCGTTCCGTGCTCGGCAGGGATTATTACGGCAGCCGCTGGATCGAAAACTTCCCCCGCTACCTGCTGCACAGCCTGCTGCCCGCAACCACGGAAGACCAGTGGGCCATGACCTTTGGCGACAACCCCCGGCACGGGAATTCCCACGGACCGGAGCACCAGTTATTCCTGATCGCCTCCCGGCTCAACGACCCGACCGCCCAGTGGCTGGGCCGCCGCCTGATAAACTTGCGGGAATCGGGTCTCGGCAGCGCATCCTGGTGGGCGATCGCCTGGTACGACCCTACGGTCGGCGAGTCATCGCAGTCCGCTTTTCCGACCATGCACCGGTTCAGCGATATCGGCCAGGTGATGGCCCGGACCGCCTGGGAGGACACCTCGGCGGCCCTGCTCGGGCTTAAGAGCGGAGCGTTCATGGGCGACTCCAACGCCGACAGCGCCAGGGTCGATCTCGGCGCGGCCCACGCCCAGCCCGACGCCGGCAGTTTCCAGCTTTTCGCCCACGGCAGGTTCCTGCTGATCGACCCGGGCTATACCCATTTCAAGAGCACCGCCAATCACAACACTCTGCTGGTCAAGGGCAGCGGCCAGCTGGGTGAGAACGAGCCCTGGTTTGCCGGGGCCGAGGCGATCGAATTCGGTCACAGGCCAAAAGTGCTGGAAACGCTCTCCACCACCACATACGACTATATCCTGGCTGATCTGGCCGGAGCCTACCACCCGGCGCTGAACCTTGGCAAGGCGCTCCGTCACCTGATCTTTCTCAAGCCCGATATCCTGCTTGTGGTCGATGAGCTTTCTCTCGGTGAGAGCGGCGTGTTATACAGTTGGCCCGCCGATACTCTCGAGCTCTCGGGGTTATTGCGCGAGGAGGGCGGCTACGTGGTGGGCAACCGCGGCAGCGTCCAGGCGCGTTTCGACGGACCGGAGGGCGAGTACACTCTCGGCGTGAGCTATCTCGACAACTACCCAGGTTCCGGCAGCTACGGCCTGCTGGTTGACGGCAGCAGAATCCACGACTGGAAAAACGAGATCGAAGATACCGACACCCACCTTGAGCTGGTCGAAGAAGTGGAGCTTACTCCCGGTTCCGAGATCACGGTGACCGCCGACCCGATGGGCCGCGAGGCCAGGATTGTCAAGCTGATCGCGTACAGTCCGGACGTGCGCGCCGCAAGACAGATCACCTGGCTCGCCCATTTCGACCCCTCGGTTACACTCGAGCGGAAATTCACCTGGATCGAAGCGGACGCTGGGGAACTGCTGCTCGATATCCACCCGCTCTCCCCGGAGCACCGCACCCACGACTGGGGTCTCCACCAGGTCAAGGGCGGTCTCGAATTCGAGCAGACCATGCGCCTGGAGATCGAACCGGTGTTCGGTGACAGCACTACGACGATGATGAACATGATCTATCTCCGCCCCGCCGGCAGCAGGCCCCTGCAATGGATCCGCGCCGGTATCAACCGCCGGGTCGCCACGATACGGTATTACCGCGACCAGGTGCTGCACACGCTTACTTTCAATCTCGATACCCATGAAGTAGGTTTCGAGAGAGAGCAATAATCCGGCTGCCCGCACCGCCGCCGGAGCGAATTTCAACTGCCGGATGGTATCGATGGAACTGTTCGTGCCTGGTAGGATCTGCCTGTTCGGAGAGCATTCGGACTGGGCCGGAGGCTACCGCAGGATCAACTCCGGGATCGAAAAAGGCTATACGATCATCACCGGGACCAACCAGGGCCTTTACGCCCGGGTTCGCTCCCACCCCGGCAAACTGGTGCTGACCTCGAGCATGCCGGACGGCCGCAAGATCGGCCCCTACGAAATCCCGATGACCCGTGAATCACTGCTGGCCGAGGCCGAGAAAGGCGGCTTTTTCAGCTACATTGCCGGCGTGGCGTTCCAGGTGATGACATTCTACCCGGTAAAGGGCCTCGAAATCGACAACTTCCGCACCGATCTGCCGGTCAAGAAAGGACTCAGCAGCTCGGCGGCTGTCTGCGTTCTGACCGCGCGCGCTTTCAACAAGGTCTACGACCTGAGGATGACGGTCCGCGGGGAGATGGAATTCGCCTACATGGGTGAGGTGATAACGCCCAGCCGCTGCGGCAGGATGGACCAGGGCTGCGCCTACGGCATGCGCCCGACGATGATGACTTTCGACCGCGACCTGCTGACTGTCGATGAGTTGAATGTCCCGGAAACGATGCACTTCGTGGTTGTCGACCTCTGCGCCGAAAAGGATACCAAGGAGATTCTGGCCAGCCTCAACCGCTGCTATCCGTTCGCCGAAAACGAGATCGACGAGGGCGTACAGCACTATCTCGGCAAGGTCAACAAGATGATAGTCCACGAGGCCGAACAGGCGCTGAAAGCCGGCGACGCCAAAGCTCTGGGCGAGCTGATGACCCGCGCACAGTCTCTGTTCGACCAGTTTCTGGCCCCTGCCTGCCCGGAACAGCTCAAGGCTCCGGTTCTTCATGAAGCGCTTGCGTTCGAGGATATCCGGGAGCTGGTCTGGGGCGGCAAGGGCGTGGGTTCCCAGGGTGACGGGACGGCTCAGTTTGTCGCCCGCGGACCCGCCGAGCAGGCGGAGGTGATCCGTCTGTTCGAGGAAAAGAAAGGGATGAAAGCGCTCAAGCTCGATATCCCCGCCACCCGCAGGGCGCGCAAGGTGCTGATCCCGGCCGCCGGTTTCGGCACCAGGCTGTTCCCGGCCACCAAGGCCACCCGCAAGGAGCTGTTCCCGGTGATCGGCAGCGATGGTATCGCGCGGCCGGCGATCCTGATCCTGGTCGAGGAAGCGTTCGACTCAGGGGCCGGCGAGGTCTGTATCGTGGTCCGGAAAGAGGATGTCGAAATATTCGAGAGTTTTTTCAACGCTCCGCTGGATATCGGACATTTCAACAAGCTGGGCCGGAAAGCGAAAGCGTACCAGAACCGGCTGATGGAGCTGGGTTCGAAAACCGCGATTATCGCCCAGGACCATCAGGAAGGACTCGGGCACGCGGTCCACGTGGCCGGCGAATGGATCGGCAGGGAGCCGTTCCTGTTGATGCTCGGCGATCATATCTACCGCTCGAACACGGAGTTCCCCTGTTCCAGGCAGCTGCTCGACGTATACGAGAAGCACCAGAAAAATGTG
>VRUH01000081.1 GCA_019456185.1 Candidatus Glassbacteria bacterium
AAGAACCGCACCGAGGAGTTCTATTTCGACGAGGACATGCGTGGCTGGCTGCCTGGAGATATCATCTGGAACGACGCTGCGTACTTGCCGGCAGACATGCCCGAGGGTGACTACGAACTTCAGATAGGTATTCTCGACAAACGCACGCGTAAGCCAGTGGTGCAGATTGCGATCGAGGGCCGCCGCAGCGATGGCTGGTATCCGCTGGGTAAGATAGCCGTAAGGGAAGACTCACTGAAGTAAAGGCTTGAAAGGCAAGGGCAAGCGTAATGCCGCGCCCGGCACGATCATTGCTTCGCGCCGCGGGCTAGGTAAGGCCTGTCGGTGGCGGCTTTGGCAATGATCGTGCCGGGCGCGGCTGCGTGGGCTGGTTTTTCAGATTATTATCTTACAGGCAGGGCAAATTTCGAAGCAAAAAGGTGCATAAAGCAGGGGGGCGGGTTTCGATAACCCGCCTCCCTGCTCTTTCCGACTATTATTCACGATGTATTATTTTATCTCGAATGTGTGTTCTCCCAGTCCCGCTGGAATTATTACTATCTGGCTACTTGATTCGTCGATACTGCCCGCGGCCTTGCCGTCAGCGTAGACGGTTTTGCCTTTTAACTCTTTGCGTGCCCAGTCGGCCAGCTCCAGGGTCCAGACGGATTCGTTGTCGCGGAAAAACTGACAGTAATGGTCGTCGTAGTGGAAAGTCACTCTCACGCCGGGTTCCGACTGCATCTGTCGGCCGGCCTGCAGATAGCCTACAAACTCGTTAAATCCGATATAGACCGCATCAGGACCGCCAGGCACGAATGTCTCCTCGAATCTTTCCGGGTGCTCGGCGATCCCCTTGTCGTGGGCGTCGGGCATGGCCGGGATTGTAAGCGGGCTTTCGGCGGTGCCCTCGAAGAGCCAACTGCGCACGGCCATCTCCGGTCCCAGATACCCTCCGAACCAGCAGAACCAGCCGAATCCCTCGCGAGCGGCCAGGATCCAGGTATGGTTGTGGTATTCGTTTCGTGAAACTCCTCCGCCACCGGAAACAAACGACAGCGGATCGATCCCGAACTGATAGTTTAACCATTGCCTGCCGGTACGCATTCTGAACGCCTGGTTCGCAGCCG
This sequence comes from Candidatus Glassbacteria bacterium, assembly GCA_019456185.1. Classification (NCBI taxonomy): domain Bacteria; phylum Candidatus Glassiibacteriota; species Candidatus Glassiibacteriota bacterium. The sequence continues at coordinate 1,110 of VRUH01000081.1, forward strand.
GGATATCCACGAACCCTCGCCGGGTGTCCCCGAACTCACGGTACCAACCGACCTCCGCTTTTTCCCCGTCCAGCGGTGCGCCCCACCACGGCCCCGGCGGGCTCTCCAGGTCCGGCTGCATGTGTGTCCAGCCATGCGACTGCAACTCGAACACTCCCTCGGCAATTCCGTCCTCCAGCCCGAGCTTGGTCGAGGGGTAGTCCTGCACGCGGCCGAACTTGTCGGTGAATTTTCGCTGGAACGAGGATTCGATCCGGCGGGTATCCTCGTTGACAAAGCCTGGTATCACGTTGATCACCATTATGGCATTATGTTTTTTCAGCGGCTCGATCAATTTCCGGCGGTACTGCTCGCGGGTCAGGGTGGAATATTGCCAATGCTCCAGCCAGGCGTTCTGTGCGCCCCCCGGATCGTCCATCACGATTATTTTCCGGTTTTCCCAGGTCTTGTACAGGCAGTAGCCCGTGGCGACTGTGATCGCCCGTCGCAGCAGGGTGCGCATCTTCTGCTGGTCGAACATGATCCGGGCATCCCCGCCGATCCAGATCGCCCTTGAACCGGAGCCGGTTTCCCTCAAGGTGAGACAGGGATATTCGCCTTGCTTAGCCAGGACTATTACCTCTCCGCCGGTTTCCACCTGTACCCTGTGCATATAGCCGACATCGGCCATGGACAGCAGCACGGGGCCGAGGCCGCGGGTCAGGTAGTGGTCCGCCTCGACAGTGGCTTCCTCGCTGGCGTGGAAATATCCCTTGTACGTAACTCCCAGCAGCATCTCGAGTTCCGGCTGGTCGATCCGGTTGGAGAGCGCCACCAGGCTCACTCCGTGCTGTGCGACCGCTTCTGCCAGGACTCCATAGTCCTGCCTCATCAGCTCAGTGCGCGGGTCCGCGGCCCAGAGCACGCAGCCGTGCGAGGGTTTCCCGTCAGGACCAAGGAACATGTTGATATCCAATGATTGCTGGTCCAGCCGGACGATGTCGAACGGGATGCCCCACGACTTGAGCATCACCACCAGCTGCATGAAATCGATTCCCTTGGGACGGACCGTGTGATCGTACTCCGGGGCCTCGTTCGTGTCGATATCGATCAGGAATGACGCAGGATCATCCCATTGGTCGCCTATTACGAGCAGGACTCGATGGGGGTTGAGTTCGGCTGCGTACAACGAAGTCGCCGGCGGGACTGCGAGCATTATCAACCCGGCGACCAATGTGAAGATAGCCAGCTTCATTTCGGGCCTCCTGTATTGTGTGCTGTTGTCAGGAATTAAAAAGTGATGACAGTGCAGCTCGAACAATCCTTATAATCTGCCACGAGTCGCGCAGTTTGTTTATTCCAGACTATTGTTGTAATCCGCCGCCAGTTCCCCCAGCGCCACCACCTGGTAAAAATCACCATTGGGCGGCAGGATATCGCCTACGTTTAAGATTACCCTGCCGGCCAGGGAGTCGATTATCCGCTGGCCGAACTCCAGGATCTCTTCGGTGGGCAGGCCCTGGCAGAACAGGCTCGACGGCACTCCCAGCCAGGTGACCATCCCCTCCGGCAGCGCTTCGGCCAGCTCCTCCACCTCGTAATTGTTCATCGGCGCGGGCGTGCAGCCGTCCAGGATATCGAACCCGCTATCGGCCAGCAGGGGAAACAGCCCTTTGTGGTTGCCGTCCCAGTGGGTGCTGACCAGCTTGCCGGCATCGTGCAGAATAGCCTGGGCCTTGTGGTAATACGGGATGCAATAATCCTTGAAATAGGGCGGTGCGATCAGGTTTTCATCGGCATGGTCGGAGATAATCACCACCCGCCCCGGACACTCCGTGGCCAGGCGCACCTGCTCCAGGTCTTTCTCCTCCTGAAACGCCAGGAAATCCAGGATCACTTCCTGATGGTCGAACAGGGCGAATACGACTTCCTGAAAGCCCATGTACTCGTGGACCAGCTTTCCGAACGGCGAGCGCATTACCGGCAGGTCGCCCACACCCTGGCCGCCGAGTTCGCCCAGCACCTCCTCCGCTTTTTCGAACTGCGGCGCGTACGAGGTGTGCTCAATCACCATCCGCATGATTTCGAGGTCTTTCAGTTCCTTGATATAGTGAGTTTTCGGCCCCCACGACCCGTCCCCGGATAGATGGTCCACCCGCTCCAGTTCTCCTCTGGGGGTCACGAAACGCCTGAGCTTGGTTTTCCCCTCAACCTTTTCCTCGTAGCGCACCGGCTCGCTGTACTCGTGGCGGAACCAGTCGTAGATATGGACCGGCAGGCCCCAGTCGTATTGCCGGTGAATCTCCAGCAGGCTCAACTCGCGGAGTTCTGCGGGCATTTTCCCCGGCCGCCGGTTGAGCGGAGCCTCGACGGGAATGAACTGCCCCGGATCGAACGGATACGGCTCACCGGGATCGATCCTCTGTCCCATGTACCAGTCAGTGAGGTCCGGAAAAAACGGGACGTACTTGCCTGCATTACCCTCACATACTTGGAAAAAACTCTGTCTGTGTGTCATGACATCCACCAGTGCATTGCTCTAAATAATATATGGTGTCGATACCGATTAAAAAGTTGCATTCGACAGGGTTAATTTAATGCCGCTTCTGTTTTTCTGAAAATTATTCTTGACAGGCCAGCGGATATTGTGTAACAGTACTTTGCGTAACAAAGTACTTTGTATTCTTGAGACAACTACAGAAAATTTCGAATCGCTCAACTCAACCGGGAGGATTTGAGAAAATGGCTGATAATCACATAACATTCTTTGGTTTTGCTATTAAGACAATAGTGGCGCACACCATTACCTACTTCTTGATGGGAATTATTGCCTTTAATTTCCTTGATTATGAGAGATTATTGGCCAGTCCATACATGGTGTGCTGGTTCCGGCAACTGGATGATCCTGTGCTAATGGCAGGCCCTTTGTTTCAGCCTGTACGGGGATTGGTCTTTGCGCTTGCTTTCTATCCTCTAAGGGAAATTTTATTCGGCAGGAAAAATGGTTGGCTGATTATATGGTGGACTTTGGTTGCCCTGGGAATTCTTTCGACTTTCGGGCCATGCCCGGGATCAATCGAGGGGTTTATCTATACGCTAATTCCTATACGGGATCAGCTGGTTGGTTATCTGGAAGTAGTAACTCAGGCGCTATTGCTTTCAGTAATACTCTACTACTGGGTGAACCACCCGGGAAAGAGATGGCTGAATTGGATGTTGGGGATTGTCTTTATTCTTTTGATTCTTTTTCCAGTGGCCGGCTTATTGACGCGCTAGTCATATCCATGCCAGCACATGGTGAAACACAAAGAGGGCAACTTACAGGAGGCAACCATGGACCAGAATAACCTCCAGCAGGAGATCGCAATCGTCAGACAGATAATCGAGAAGTCGAGACGGGAGACCGCCGAATCCGGATGGCGATTATCCCAGAGGGAATGCTCACGACACTGGTAATAACCATGCTATTCCTTGCGGGCTGGGTGCTGCCTGGTCTGATATTGAAGAAAAAATACAGTAACCGGGGCGCGTGAGATGGACAAAGACCAGATAATGAACCTGGACCCTCTTATCCATGCTCCCATTCGTCTGGCCATTCTTTCGGTGCTGATTTCGGTCGAGAGCGCCAAGTTCACCTTCCTGAAAGATGCGACCGGCGCCACGGACGGTAACCTGAGTACGCACCTGACAAAGCTGGAAAAAAGCGGTTATATAAAGATAAGTAAAACGTTCGAGAACAAGAAACCGCAGACAAGCTGTGCGTTGACAAAAAAGGGCCGCGAGGCGTTCGAGAAGTATCTCGGTCAACTGGAAACGCTGGTTAGGATGCGCCATGGTGGGGATGCTTGAACACCAGTGCAAGACCGGGCGGGCGGCACCGGCGCTGCAAGCGCCGCCGTCCCTGTCGGGACGGGCGCATGTTTCATGCGCGTGCCGCCCGCCCGGAGCGAAGCTCTCAGATATTTGGGTGTCCATAAAGCAAACAGGCCGGCAGCAGAATGCTGCCGGCCTGTTTGCTTCTTTTTCCTGAATGTTGAGAGTTACATCTCGACCTTGCGGGTCCGCGGGTTCCAGCGGACAATCTTGTTATTGCGGAAGCTGACATTGACCATGTGGCCCACGTTGACCGCGTTGACCCCGACCTCCATCGGCTCGACAGCCGTGTCCTCGCCGCGGATCGCATCGTACCAGTTGCGCATGTGCGCGGTGGTGCTGCCCTCGGTCCCGTCGCCGGGGCCGAACTGGAACGGCTCCTCGGCGTCCGGCGGAGGATTTTTGACCGGCTGAAGGTCTTCGTTGAGGTCCATGATCTCCCTGAACTGCTCGACGGTGGCGGTGGGCCAGCTATGTGTGGGGTAGCGGAAATCCTCGCGGCGCGGTTCATAGTAATAGGTCATTGAACCGCCGCTGTATTCCAGGGTGCCCTCGGTGCCGTAGAAAGTCAGCGGTGGGCCGCCGTGGTTGTTGTTGGAAGTGCTGGTCAGCTTGAGCACGAAGCCTTCCGGGTAGCTGGCCAGGGCGGTCATCTGGTCCGGCACGTCGCGGTAGTTTTTCCAGCGGTAGATATCGCCGAACGAGACCACCTGGTCCGGCACGGTGACACTCATCAACTGGTGCGCCGCGGTTACCAGGTGGACGAACAGGTCGGTAGGCAGGCCGCCGGAGTAGTCCCAGAACAGCCGCCACTGGAAAAAGCGTTTGAGGTCGAAATCGTACCACTTGGAGTCGCCGATAAAGCGTTTCCAGTCAACAGTCTGCGGGCTGGCATCCGGCGGGATCGGGTAATACCATGCACCGGTTGAGCTGTTGCGGTGGATCTTGCCCTCGATCATGGTCACCTGGCCCAGCTTGCCGCTCTTGATCAGCTCGGTGGCTTTCTGCGCGCAGGGCATGCTCATGTACTGGCTGCCGACCTGGGTTACCTTGCCGCTTTTCTTCGCCATCTGGATAAACTCGTCGCCGTCTTCCCAGCGATGGGTCAGGGGTTTTTCGCAGTACACATGCTTGCCGGCATCCAGCGCATCCTTGACCATCTGCTTGTGCCAGTGGTCCGGTGCGGCGACCACCACAGCGTCGATATCCTTGCGGTTCAGCACCTGCTGGTAGTCGCCGGTCACCTCGATCTTGCCGTCGGTGAGTTCCTTGGCCCGGTCGAGATGGCCGGTGTAGAGGTCGCAGGCCACCACCGGGTCCACACCGGCCACTTCCATGCTGGCTTCCAGCAGCAGCGTGCCGCGGATACCGACTCCCAGGAAACCCACGCCCACTCTCGACGGGGGCGGGACAGTGCTGTCGTTAAGCTGGCTGCGGCCGGACTGTGTAGCGCCCGCGGCCAGCGAGGCCGCCGCGGCCCAGAACGTGGTCTTGCCGATAAAATCCCTGCGGTTAAGCTGGACTTCTTCCTTCATCGGAATTCTCCTGTTCAGGTTGAGTTGCCCTAAACAAAGTCGTTTCACTTAAACTTAGAACGACACTGCCGGCGGCGCAAGCCGCCGGAATTTCAGCCGGGACAACCTTTACATTAATACTTCAACCGTGTGAGTCTTACCGTCGCCGTGGACCGGCAGGACGTTGCCCTCCAGCGGCTGCCCGTCGAGCGTGATCGATTTAACCCCGGTCTGCCGGCCGTCTGGATTGTTGACTGTCACCTCGTAGGTGGCCCCGCGAAAATCGCGGATCAGCCCGGCGGTTTTCCAGTGGCTGGGCATGCAGGGGTCGATCAGCAGCCCGTCGTAGACAGCCCGCACGCCGATCATGTTGCAGGTCAGGGCCTTGAACAGCCACTCCGCCGTACCGGTGATCCAAGAGTAGAGTATCTGGCCGGCGCGGGGATGCTCCGGGCCGTAGTACATGTTAGTCACCATGTAGGGCGGGCATCCGCTGTAAGTGGATGGGTTCCCGGGGTAGTCGGGCAGAACCTTCATCATCGATCCGTACGCCCGGTCGCCGCGGCCGGCGTAGGTGTCGGCCATGATCTTGAAGGCGGTGCCGTGGCAGTAGGGCGAGCCGTTTTCCCACATGCCGGGCACGAAATATGTAATCCTGCCGATCCCGGTGTTCGGCTCGCGGTATGCCGGGGTCAGCACCATCGAGCCGTACGGGCACTCCAGGTACTCGTCGATCGCTTTCAGAACAAGTTCCCTGCGCTCTCCCTCGGCGATTCCCGCCATGATCGACCAGGACTGCGGGTTGAGATACACCCGGCCCTGTGTTTCGTTGCGGCTGCCCACCGGTGCTCCCGCGTCGTTGAATGCCTCCAGGTACCACTCGCCGTCCCAGCCATGCTGTTCGACAGCTTCGGCCAGACACTCGGTTCGCTGGGCCAGTTCCTCCTCCAGCGCCTTGTCCCTGATCACGTTCCGGACTATTTCGAGCGCAGTGTTGATCGAGAACACCATCGCAATCGTGGTCCACACTGATTCTCCCTTGCCGCCGATGCCGATCATGTTCAGCGAGTCGTTCCAGTCGCCGTAATGCATGCGCACCAGGCCATGGCTGCCGGTGTCGTCGCTGCTGTGACGGATCGATTGGATGGCGTGGCCCCAGATCGTGTCTTCGCCTCTGTCGAAATAGGGGACTTTCACGTCCAGAAAATCGTAATCGCCGGTCTCTTTCAGATAGCTGTCCACCGCCGGGGCGATCCACACCGGGCCGTCGGAGTAGTGGTGCGTATCGACCGGGTTCCAGCCGCGCAGGGTGTGGCCCTCGGCGTACTGGTGGCGCAGCGAGTCGATAATTTTCTGCCGCGCGCCTTCGTGGTCGTAGGAGCTGACACCCCAGGCGGCCTGCATCACGTCGCGGAAACCCCGCCCGGTGTCCGTACCTACCTCGGTGTGCAAATGCACCGAGCGCTTGATCCAGCCGTTGAACAGGCAGTTCAGCCGCTCCTCCGGCGTGCTCACCTTGACTGTCGAATACTTGGCCGCCAGGTTGTCCCGTGCCCGGGCGAACATCTGTTCCACGGCCCCCGGCGCAAATATTTTGCCGGCTATTGTTGCGGTTGTTTCAGGACCGTCGGTAGCGCCCAGCGCCACGTTGAAACTGACGCTTTCCTGCGGGGCCAACTCGAATTTGTGCTGCAGCGCGCCCACCAGCCGCTCGCAGACCCCGTCGCTGTTGCCCATTTCGCCCGAGGTCACCGCGCGGGGGGCAGCCACCTCGCCCGGCCTGCCCAGGAACGCCCCGCGGCTGCCGTCGTAACCGTCCGGGTCGCGATCGCTGGCGATAAACGCACAGAACCACCGGTGGGGAGTCTCGGGCGCGCGGTTGACCGCGGTCAGCGCACGGGCGGATTTATCGTAACTGGTCACCAGATGGGAATGGTAGTCGCAGTATTCATCGTAGCCTGTCAGCAGCAGATCGACAAAGCTGTAGAAGCTGACCGTGCGCTCGATATCCGAGCGGTTGGCGAGCGTAACGCTCCAGACCTCGGCCGGCTCATCCTCCGGGACAAACACGCGCATGACGGTTTCGATTCCCTTCGTCTCGGCTTCGAGTACCGAGTATCCCAACCCGTGACGGCAGACAAACTTGTCCGGCTCCACTCCCACCGGGTAATAGCCGGGGCTCCAGAACTCGCCGCTCTCGTCGTCGCGGAGGTAAAAGTGACGGTTCTCCTCGCGCACAATCAGGCTGCGGGTCTCCGGGTGCATATACTGCATCGGTCTGTCGGTAAAACAGCCGATCCCGGCCATATGCTGGCTGACCCCGCTGATAAACCGCTCGTTCCAGAAGTAGTTGATCAGCGGCAGCGGCGTTTTGTACTCGGTTACCGCGAACTCGGCTCCATCCTTGTCGAAATACCCGAAACTCGCCTTGAGCATCTTTGACAGACTCCCTTGGGAAAATCATTTCTGCGGTTGAATTTGAAAACCGGTAATTCTTTTTCGGCAGGCATCCAGGCGGAAAAGTCATTGAACCGCTTGCCCCGCACGCTTACCCTTCCAGCTCCAGGACGCTGAACTTGTCGAACGGCGCCAGGATTTCCGCCGACCCGTCGCCGGTGATATACACCACGTCCTCGATCCGCACCCCCTGGCCGCGCCCGGGATAGTAAAGGCCCGGTTCGATCGTGAACACCGAGCCCTCCTCCAGAGAGTTGCGCTCGTCGGGATTGTCCTGGAGCCGAAGGAACGGGGCCTCGTGGACTTCGAGCCCGATCCCGTGGCCCAGCGAATGAGCGTAGCCGGATGTCGTGTCCGGATGACTGCGGATCGTGGGGTGGCCGTTGTTTTCAAACATGTCGCAGGCGAGAGCCTGGAGCTGGCTGCCGTGCACGCCGGCCCCCGCTTTTTCGACAGCCGCCTGCTGGACCTCGTCGACCTGGGCGTAGAGTTTTTCGAACTCCGGGTCGGGGCGCCCGATAGTGAAACTGCGGGTGATATCGAAAAAGTAGCCGCCGCCGCCGCGGCAGGGGAAAACGTCCAGTACGGTGGCTGTGCCGGTTTTCAGCGGCAGAGCACTGTCGCTGGAGGCGTGCGGGATACCGGCCTCGCGGCCCTGGCCCAGGATAGTCTCGTGGGTTTCCAGCAGGTTGCGGGCGGCCATCGAGGAGCGCAGGCAGGCCTTGATCCTGCCGGCGGTCAGCGGTTCTCCGTCCGCGTCAACCACAATCCCTTCGCGGTCCCGGCAGGCGCGGATAATGTCGAACGTTTCCCCAAGACAGACCAGGGCGTCGGAGGCCACCGAGCGCATTTTCTCCAACTCACAGTCATCCTTGGTGGCTCTGGCCGTTTCCAGCACCGGAGGGATATCGCGCACCACGTGGATTTGCGGCAGCCGCTGTTCAATCAGCCTGAGCAGTTGATGGGCTTCGCCGGGGTCTGACAGGCCGTGCACGGCCATTCGCCCGCTCAGACCCTCGCGCTCGGCCAGACGGATAAAAAGTTCCAGCCGTACGGCCATCGGGTCGTTCTCGCTCCTGGCGATTTCCTCGCGGCCGAGAGCGCTGAAGTCGAGAGTGGCCAAACCGCTCGCCGCTGCCGCCTCGCGCTCCATCGGACCGTGAACCAGCAGCGACTGCTGGCCGGGGCGGACCAGGATCCAGGCCGCTGTCAGTGAAACACCGCCGGTCAGGTAATAGACCTCGGAGCACTCGTGGCTGGCTCCGGTAACCCACAGCAGCTCGACATCCCGGCGATCCATCAGTTCGCCGATTGCATCTCTCATAGCTTGTCCAGAATCGATTCGTCCATGATGAAGCTGTGTTCGGCGTCGGGAAACCCGCCGCTGCGGACCGCCTCGCGGTAAGCGCTTACCGCCCGGACAGTTTCCTGTCCCAGGTCGGCCCAGCGCCCGGCGAATTTAGGAGTATGGTCCGAAAAGCCCAGGATGTCGTGCAGTACCAGGATCTGCCCGTCGCAGCCAGCCCCCGCGCCGATCCCGATTGTGGGGATACTGATTTTTCCGGTGATCAGCTTCGCCAGCGGCGCGGGAACCGCCTCGAGCACGATGGCGAATACACCGGCCCCGGCAATCGCCTGGGCGTCTTCGGTGATCTGCCGCGCCGCCTCCAGCTCCTTGCCCTGGACTTTCAGCCCGCCCAGCATGGCCCGGTACTGCGGCATCAGTCCCACATGGCCCACCACGGGGATGCCCGCCTCGACAACCGCCTGCACAACCGTGGCCATGCCCCGGCCGCCCTCGATCTTGACCGCGTCGGCGCCCGTGCGCTTGAACACTTTTATCGCCCTGTTGAGCGCGCGTTCGGCGCCATCGTTGACACTGCCGAACGGCATGTCGACCACCACCAGCGCCCGCGGGTCGGCGCGCATCACTGCCTCGCCGTGGTAGATCATCTGGCCCAGCGTGACCGGAACCGTGCTGTCGAGACCCATCACCGTATTGGCCACGGAGTCTCCGACCAGGATCATGTCCACCCCGGCCTCGTCCACCAGACGGGCGAACGTGCAGTCGTAAGCTGTTACGGCGCAGATCTTTTCCCCGTCCTGCTTGCGGGCCTTGATCTGGTGGATTGAAACCCTGTCCTGTCTCATTGCAGACTGCCGGTTGAAAATTAAGTTAACTTCCACTCCCTGAAGAATTTAATATACCTGAATGCTCTCCGGCCTACAAGTGATTCAACCACGGGTGGTACCGCAGTCCGGGCGTGTTGACAGTCCGGCATTGGGCGGGCTAAGTTAATCCTGATACTCATTTATGCTTCCCGCCACCGTAATCCCGTGAGGACCGGAACCTTGGACTGGAACAGTCTCCCCAAGTTATCCACGGCCAGGGGAAAGCTGCTGCGCAAGCTGAAATCGCGCAAGCACAGGCGGGAACAGGGCTTGTTCGTGGCCGAGGGGGTCCGGCTGGTGGAGGAGGTGGTCCGCTGGGCTGCGGAGATCGAGTGGGCGGTGGCGGCCGAAACCGATGATCCCCGCGGGCGGAACCTGATTACGCGGCTCGCCGGCGAAACCAGGGTATTCCGCACCGGGGCAAGAAATCTCGACTCTCTGCTGGATGCGGTTGCGCCCCAGCCGGTGGCCGCTGTCTGCCGGATGCCGGAGACCGGTCTGGACAAGCTCGAGATTCCCGGGCGCGCGCTGGTCGTAATCTGCGACACTCTCCGCGACCCGGGCAATTTCGGCGCGGTGGTGCGCACGGCCGCGGCGGCGGGCTGTACCGCGGTGGTGGCTGCCGGGAACAATGTCGACCCGTGGAACCCCAAGGCGGTGCGCGGCAGCATGGGAGGGATATTCCGCCTGCCTGTTGTCGAATGCGGCGAGCCGGGAGAACTGGCTGAATTTCTGGACAGGCACGGGTTCACGGTCTTTCTGGCGAACATGGCCGGGCAAAGCCTGTTCACCGTGGAAAAAATTCCAGCCAGGTGCGCGCTGATCCTGGGCGGCGAGTCGGGCGGGGTGGGCGAGTGCACCGCCGGGCTGAATCAGCAGCCGTTGTCGGTTCCCATGACCGGGGGAACGGAGAGCCTGAACGTGGCCGTGGCGGCCGGCGTAATGATTTACCACCTTATCCGCAACCAGGGAGCCGCTCGCCGATGAACCCTCAACCGGCGATTATTGCGCTGACAGCCCTGCTGGGCGCGATGCTGGGCAGTTTCCTCAACGTCTGTATCATTCGCCTGCCACAGGGCAGGAGCGTGGTGGCCCCGCGTTCGTCCTGCCCGAACTGCGGGCGCGCGGTCCGCGCCCGGGACAACATCCCGGTGCTCTCCTGGCTGATTCTGAGCGGGAAATGCCGGGACTGCGGTGCTGCGATCTCTGTCCAGTATCCGCTGGTTGAGCTGGCCTCCGGGGCGCTGGCTGTCGCCTGTCTGCTGCACTGCGGGTATGGCTGGCAATGGCCGTCGGAGTTCCTGTTCCTTTATCTCCTGCTCGGAATCGCAGTCACCGACCTGCGCAGCTACGTCATCCCGGACCCGTTCTCGCTGGGCGGCCTCGCAGCCGGGATCGGGATCAGTTTCCTGCCCGGCGGAATCGAGCCGCTGAGTGCGCTGACCGGCGCACTGAC
>VRUH01000082.1 GCA_019456185.1 Candidatus Glassbacteria bacterium
CGCTCTCCTTCCCCGGCCACTGCCACCGGCTCGAGGTGACCTGCAACCCGGGGATCGGCCGTTACCTGATGGTGATGGCCTCCAACCACCGGGGAGCGCTGGGCATATATGAGGCCAAAGAACCGTGGGGACCGTGGCGCATCGCGTTCTACACTCCGTACTGGGGCCTGGGCGACACCCATGGTTACCGGATCCCGAGCAAATGGATTTCCGGCGACGGCCGCACGTTTTACCTGCTGTTCAGCGGACGCGTATTCGGTGAAACCAGCTACGACGCGTTCTGCGTCCGCAAGGCAACCATTCATCTGGCGGGAGAGTAAACAACAATGAGCCGGATCAAGGAGCGGGTGGCGTTCTACCTCGAAGACTGCACCACCACCGCAGGCAAGCTGATCGAGTTGTCCCTGCTGACGGTTAACCTGGCTGCCTGCGTGCTGTTCGTGATAATCACTTATCACTCGCTCGACGAGGTGCCTGCCGGCCTGGTGCTGCTGGAACTGGGGATGGTGGCCGTGTTCGCCATCGAATACCTGCTTCGCCTCTGGACCGCCGAATTGAAACTCCGCTTCGCGCTAAGTTTCTTCGGCATCGTTGACCTGCTCTCGATCCTGCCCATATTTTTCCAGGTCCACACTCTCGGTTTCGTCCGATCGTTGCGGGCGTTGCGTATTCTGCGGTTCACCCGTTTCCTGGAATCCGAGGTGTTCTTTTTCGGCAGGCTCAGCCGCCTCCAGCTTCAGATAGTCCGGGTGCTGTTCACCATTTTCACGGTGATGTTTATCTGGGCAGGGTTTATCCACTATGCGGAGACCGGCGCTCCCGGCGGCACGATCCACAACTTCGGCGATGCGTTCTACTTTGCGATTGTCACCCTGAGCACGGTCGGCTTCGGGGATATCATCCCGGTCACCCAGACCGGCCGCTGGTTCACGGCACTGATGATTTCCAGCGGCGTGGTCCTGATCCCCTGGCAGGCGAGTCGGCTTGTGCAGGTGATGGTCGAGACCGGCACGCGCCGCAAAAACGTAACCTGCCGTCAATGTGGACTTACGGGCCACGAACCCGACTCGAGCTACTGCCGGCTTTGCGGCGGGGAGCTGGAAGCGGAAATTCCGGGCGGCGGGAAATTAAGCTGACCTGATAAGGCTGATCACTGGATAATCCGGAAGGGCAATTCTGTGAAAGTACTCCTGACCGGCGGGGCCGGTTATATCGGCAGCCACGCCAATAAGCTGCTGAGCGCGAGAGGGCACGAGACAGTGGTGGCCGACAACCTTGCACGCGGCCACCGCGAGGTGGTGAAATGGGGCAGATTGGAACAGGTGGACCTGTTGGACAAAGGTGGTCTTGATAAAATTTTCGCCGCGGAAAAATTCGATGCGGTGCTGCATTTCGCGGCGCTGATTTTTGTCGGCGAGAGCGTGAGACATCCTGACGACTACTACCGCAATAACGTGCAGGGCAGCCTCAACCTCCTGCGCGCGATGCGCAGCCACGGTGTGGGCCGGATAATTTTCTCCTCGACAGCCGCGGTCTACGGCACTCCGGAAACCTCGCCCCTGTCCGAGGACCATCGGCTGGCGCCGATCAACCCCTACGGCTGGAGCAAGCTGATGATCGAGCAGGTGATCCGCGATTTCTGCTCCGCCTACGGGATGAAAGCCGTAATCTTCCGCTATTTCAACGCAGCCGGAGCCGACCCGGACTGCGAAACGGGCGAAAACCATGACCCGGAAAACCACCTGATCCCGCTGGTGCTCAAAGCGGTGCGCAACCCCGAGCGCTCGCTCAAAATATTCGGCACGGATTACGACACGCCCGACGGGACCTGCGTGCGGGATTTCATCCATGTCAACGACTTGGCAGACAGCCACCTGCTGGGCCTGGAGAGCTTGATGGAACCTGGCGGCGAGGGCACGGCCCGAGTCTATAACGTAGGCAACGGCGAGGGGTTCAGCGTACGCGAAGTGCTCGAAACCGCGGCGAAAGTGACCGGGAAGCTGCCCGGAGTCGAGGAAGCTCCCCGGCGCGAGGGCGATGCGGCCCGGCTGGTGGCCTCCAGCGAGAAACTCAGGCGCGAGCTGGGCTGGCGGCCCGCTTACGCCGAGCTGACGAAAATTATCGAACACGCCTGGGCCTGGGAACAAACCCTGCCGGTGGACTGAAGAGTTTTCCTGCGGCCGGCCCAGCTGATACATTGTATTTTTTTCCGGCGTCTAAAAGCGTGCTGAAAAATAATGGATTCAGGATAAAAAGGCTGTCAAGGGCCGTTTCGAAGCCCAACTAGTCAGCAAAGATTATTCAGACGTCAAAGCTGACAACCAATTGATTATTCAGTATGTTAGAGCAGAAACGGCTTGCCTTGCCCTTGACAGCCAAAGCAACGATACATTTTAATTTGGGGTGTTGAAGTCTTTTTTTCAACGCCCCTCTAAATCAGGAGTGATGACTGATGAAAGTGAAGCTGCCGCTGCCACTATTGCTTGCGGTTCAACTCGTCGTTTCACTCCCGGCTCAAGCCCAGCGGGTACAGCTTCCCCACGAGATTGTCCGCGACAGTGACAACAAGGTTCTCGCCTGGTACAAACCCGAAATTCCCGGCGCGGCTTATGCAAAAGTGGCCGGACTTGCCGCCGGGTTTCTCAAATCCGTCCCCGTGGAGCCTCAATCCGGTCTTAAACTTTACATGGTGCACGCTGATTTCAGAGGGCCGAACCAGGACCCTGGTTATTCCCAAGGAACATCGGGTACGAATTGGATGGCTAATCCGGCCTGTGTTTTCGCCGGGTTCGTGCAGAGCCTGGCGGTGGACTACAGGGCGTTTTCCGGGGACGATGCCTGTCTGGATATCGTCCGAGAATGTCTCGACCAGATGCTGGAACGGGGCACGACACCAGCGGATTGGCTCTGGCCTAATTGTCCTTACGCCAGCGCCGATCCCAGGAACCGGATTTACCAGGGCGCAACCAAGTGGGAGGACGAAGGAAGGGGCGACGGCCTGCACTGTATCGAACCCGACAAGGTCGGGGAACTGGGAATCGGATACCTGAAATTCTATGAAATCGTCGGGGACGGGAAGTATTGCCGGGCGGCGATCGACTGCGCGGATGCTCTGGCCCAAAATGTCCGCGACCTCGCGGCGGACACGAACAGGTTTGCCCAGGATTTTCCCGGCGGTTCTCCCTGGCCGTTCAGGGTCAACGCCCGCACCGGAGAGGTGATCGACGACTACACGTCAAACGTGGTGGAGGCGGTGCGGTTGTTCGATGAACTGTTGAGGATCAGCGACGTTATCGATCTCGATTCTGCAAGAGCGGACGCCTTCACGCGCGCCCGCAAAATCGCCTGGGATTGGCTGTTCGCCAAGAACGGCCCGATGAAAACCTATGTCTGGAACGGGTATTTCGAGGACATCCCCAGCGATCCCGCCTGTCAGAACCGGGTGCAGATCACTCCGCTGGAAACCGCCCGTTATATCCTGAAGCACCCCGAATACGACCCGGAATGGAAAACCAGCGTGCCGGCTCTGCTGTATTGGGTGGCCGGCGCGTTCGCCACCGACGGCATGGACGCGATCAAGGAGCAGACCTGGTGCTATGCGCCGATGGGCAGCCACACGGCCCGCTACGCCTCGGTCTGCGCGCTGTATTACGAAAAAACGGGTGAGGAAAGATTCAAGGAAGAAGCTTTCAGATTTTTCAATTTTGCCACCTATATGTGTGAACCCAACGGCTATGTCTGGGTCGGCCCCGGCTGGCCGACAGCGTGGTTCTCCGATGGTTACGGGGATTATATCCGGCATTTTATCGAGGGGCTGGGGGCTGTTCCCGAGTGGGCTCCCGCGGGCGAAAACCACCTGCTGCGCTCCTCGTCAGTCGTGCAGAAAATCTCCTGCGGTCCGGATTCGATTTACTACAAAACCTTTGATAATCGCGCCACGGATGTGTTCCGGCTCGGCGGCAGGCCCCGGGAAATCACCGTTAACGGCTCGGTTCTAAACGAGTCGACAAACCCCGCCGGACAGGGCTGGACCTGGGAGGAGCTGGATCAGGGCGGAGTACTGCGGATAATGCGTGAAAACGGCTCCGAGGTCAAAATATCCATCTAAACTTGGATTGGGCTTGCGCTTTTGTCCTACACCCGAAGTGCATCAGTTAAAGTATCAGCCTTACATTTATAAACAGAATTATCCCTTTAGCAAACCCATCTCTTGACTTACTGCTAAAATTTTCGCAAACTTGACGTGTGTCTAATTCCTTCATTATTCTATTTCAGTAAAGGAGTCATCATGTCTGACAAACAGGGTGCTGCGCGAGGGTATGAGTACTACAGAAACCCAAAAGCATACGCTTTAGATCAAGCCGTTGATATCGTTAAAGAATATGCTTCATCCGCAACACCAAAAGGCCCCAACTCTTTAAAAGATGCAGTCGAAACTTTGTACCAATCTATTTTGAAGCTCACCGAAGATGCTGGCTCAAATTAATCTTGTTCTTTTACGGCCTAGACTATTACATGATAACGCTGAACTATTTTTTTCAAATACAAACACACCCCGCCCGCTTCGCGGGCACCCCTCTTAATAGAGGAGAATTATTCGTAGGGGCGAACCTTGTGTTCGCCCGCAAGTATTTTCCGCTGCTCCAGGCAGCGGCGATATAAATCATCCAGCCGGTCGAGCACGAGGTTCATCGCCAGGCTGCCGCGCGCCCACTCGCGGGCGCGGGCGCCGAGTTCGGCGCGAAGGAGCGGATCATCCGCCAGACGGGAGATCGCAGCGGCCAGCGCACGCTCATCGTTAAGCTCCACCAGCAGACCGTTGACCCCGTCGGCCACAAACTCCGGCAGCGCCCCGGAGTTGCTGGCCACAACCGGCAGCTCCGAGAGCATGCCCTCCACCGCCACCAGCCCGAACGCCTCCGCGAACGAAGGCACGACCAGGATATCCAGCGAAGCGTACAGTTCCCGCGAGTCGGGGCGGTGGCCCGTGAATTTGATCGCCGCCTCCAGGCCCAGTTCCGCCGTCAGCGTTTCGAGTTCCGCCCGGTAGTCTTCCTCGCTGGCCCCGATCAGCGCATAACGCAACTCTTGTCGTCCTCCGGCCGGCGATGCAGCCGCCCGGATCAGCCACTGCTGACCTTTGCGCAGATCCAGCCGGCCGACAACCCCCACCAGCACGCTGTTCCCGTCCGCCCCCAGCTCACTGCGTATCCGCTTTCGGACCTCCGGTTCGATTTCCCCGGCCGAGGCGAACTGCCGGGTATCCACCCCGTTGAATATCACCTCCACCTCGTCCGGAGCCAGCGGGCATGAATTCAACAGGCTCGCTTTTACGAACTCGCTGACCGCCACCACCCGGTCAACCCGGCCGTAGAGATAGCGGTGCAGCAGGTCGCGCTTGTTGCCCGCGCTGGCGATATGCTTGTGCAGGATTACGGCAGGCTTCCGGCGGGCCAGCGCCAGGGCCATACTCACCAGCGCCAGGTCGCGGCTGAGATGGATCTGGATCACCTCGGGATTGAATTCCCGGATAACGCGGGAGAGCGCCCAGGCCGCCGGCGGGTCGAGATAGGGGCCGATCCGCAGGATGCGGTGCGGGATATCCGATCCGGCGAGGCTGCGGGAGAGCGGAGTGTATTTCTTGGCGACTACGATTGTCTCGTGACCCCGTTCCCGCTGAAGCGCGGCCAGGCTGCGGGGATACATTTCGCGGCCGCCCCAGCCGCCCGAGCTGGTGAGGTGCATCAGGCGCATCTGCCCTCCCGCCGCACCTCCTCCAGCAGGCGCAGAAAATACTCGCGGGCCTTCACGTAGTCGGCGCCGCGACGGTACATGCTGCCGGCGGCCAGCAGGGTTTCCGTCCCGGCAGGCGCATCCCCGCCCAGCGAGTCGGCCACCCATCCCGGCGTGATGACCAGTACTCCCATCGACATCTCAGCGCTCTCCCCTGATTAGCCTGGTGTCCGTGATTTTCCCGTCCAGCGCGTCTCTGAGCCAGCGCGGCCAGCGTTCTGCCCGTCCCTTTGGCGAGGCGTGGCCCATTCCGGGCACCATCTCAATCCAGCGCGGTCCTTTCAGGTTGTTGAACGCGGCCAGCACAGTGGTTGGCGCGCAGACCCCGTCGATAAAACCCGCCGCGAGCAGGGCGGGCACCTCGATCCGCGAGGCCGCGGTGGCGGCGTCGTAATAGCCCATCGTGCGCATCACCTGTTCACGCTCTGTCGCTCCGGCGTGGTTCAGCAGTTGCGGCCAGCCCGCGGGCCGCCCGTGCAGGCTGCCCGCGTGGTCGCAGAGGGCCGGGACATTGGAGGCCAGCGCCTTGACTCGCTTGTCCAGCGAGGCCACCAGCAGGCTGAGCCCGCCGCCCTGGCTGGAACCCTGGACAGCGATCCTCTCCTGATCGACCTCCTCGCGGCTCGACAGGAAATCGAGGCAGCGGATCAGGCCCAGGATCACGCGGCGGTAGTAATAACGGTAGGGATCGTCCATGCCGAAGCGCTGGTAACCGGCCAGCAGTCCCCGCCCGAGCTGATCGTAGTACTCCAGCTCGTGGTCCTGGCCCACGCCATGGATCGCGATAGTCAGGACGGCAAAACCTGCCTCGGCGTAGTTCTCGCGGGTACCCTCCCTGCGCACGCCGGCTCCGGGTATCGCCAGCACGGCCGGGAACGGCCCCTGGCCCTTCGGCACCCTGTACCAGCAGTAAATCCGGCTGCCCTCGAGATTGGCCAGGCTGATCCTGTAGAGTGTCGATTCGTGCTCGTCACCGGGCACCGCCTCGATCCGCGCGTCCAGCGGAATCCGCAGCAGTTCGGCCTTGCCCTGGCCCCAGAAGCGGTCGAAATCATCAGGCAGCGCTCCGGCGGCCCGGATCGCCAGGGGTGCGACAGCGCAGCCCCAGGCTCTGCGCACGGTATCGGCCCCGGCAACGGCTGTCAGGTCGAGACGCAGGAAGCCGGGCATGTCCAGCATCCCGCGGACAACAGCTTCACCGCCGCGCAGCTCCAGCCAGCCCCGTTCCAGCTCCGCCTTGCCATCAACGCTCAACCGGTATTCAATCACCGCATCGGCCGCGGAGCATCGCACCGCGAAAGATACCGTGTCGCCCAGTGCGTAAAGACAGTCTTCCCTGTCGGCCGTGACAGTCAGGTCCAGCGCAGCCGACAGCAGAGAACCGGCCGGACAGGCAGCGATAATCGCGGCCGCAGCTAAAGCCCTGAATAATTTCAATTGTCCTCCAGCCGAAAAATTTCCCGCCGCTGCGAATGCCACTCTCCCGCACAACTTAAGCCGGTTCCGCTGCCTTTGCAAGCTGAGGGGTTTGTGCGCATTGGATTTCTTTCCGTATGATCGAGGACGTGCGCTGCACCAATTTCGTGGCAGTCCACCTGGCGAATTACCCCTGGGCCAGAATCGACGAGTTCGCCGGGCTGCTGGAGAGCAACCCCAACCTGTTCAGCGACACCTCGGGATGGATGGGCGCGATCGGCAAAGGCAGGATGCTGGGACTGGACTGAGCGTAGTAGTCGCGTTAAGGCCTCGCACTCATGTCACTTAGGATTCAAAAAGCTTGATTATCTCTCCCCTGCGTGTCAAATTATGCGGGCGGGAATGCGATGGCGGGAGAGATACTAAAATTTGTATATGGAGAAACGGTGGCTGGACTTTACCTGGATTTCGAGCAGCCGATCCAGAAGGTAATCGAGCGGATCGAGGAGATGCGCCAGATCGCCGACGCCGAGGGTCTGGACGTCCACGACGAGATCGAGAAGCTGGAGAAGAAGCTGGCCAAGGTGCGCGATGAGGTCTACCGCAAGATAACGCCCTTCCAGCGGGTGCAGCTTGCCCGTCACCCCAACCGGCCCTTCTCGATCGACTACATCAATACCGTGTTCGACGACTTTATCGAACTCCACGGCGACCGTTCGTTCCGCGACGACCCGGCCATTGTCGGCGGCTGGGCACGGTTCGACGGCAAGCCGGTGATGGTGATCGGCCAGCAGAAAGGGCGCGACACCAAGGAGAAGATCTTCCGCAATTTCGGCATGGCCCACCCCGAGGGTTACCGCAAGGCGCTGCGGCTGATGAAACTCGCCGAGCGGTTCGGCCGGCCGGTGGTGACGCTGATCGACACCCAGGGAGCATACCCCGGCATCGGCGCCGAGGAGCGCGGCCAGGCCGAGGCGATCGCCCGCAACCTTCGCGAGATGGCCATGCTGAGGGTGCCGCTGGTGGCGACTGTGATCGGCGAGGGCGGAAGCGGCGGCGCACTGGCGCTGGGCGTGGGCAACCGCGTGCTGATGATGGAGAATGCTGTCTACTCGGTGATCAGCCCCGAGGGATGCGCGTCGATCCTGTGGCGCGACGCGGAGCAGAAGGAGAAGGCGGCCAAGGCGCTGAAAATTGACGCGCAGCACCTGATGGAGTTCGGAATTATCGACGAGATTATCGACGAGCCCAACGGCGGGGCGCACATGGATTTTAACGGGGCGGCCGAAAACGTGAGCAAGGCTCTGGAACGTCACCTGAGCCAGCTCAGGCGGCTCAGCCCCGAGGACCTGGTCAGCCAGCGGGTTGAGAAGTTTTCACATATGGGTGAGTACGAAGAGTAAGTTTCCGCAGAAATTAAAGCTGATTGCAAGCCCCTGTCATCTCGGTGATTGGGGCTTTGTTCGTAGTGCCGGCTCAGGAGGACCCCGCCGAAATCGTTGTTCAACTCGCACCGGACCGTGCGGCAGTGGCCGCCCCCGCCGCATTCGATTATTGCAACAGACAGCCACTGCGATCCGGACTGGCCAGGTTGCATGAATTGAGCCTCACAAAACTAAACTTGAATACTTGGAATAACTCATCCGGATTTAAGCTTGAAAAAAACAGGCAGGATCAAAGACGGCTGGACGGAGTTTTCAACTGCGGTGCTCCACCGAACGAGAAAAGAATATATCTTTATCAAGCTCTTGCATAACTGCGGGTAACGGCTTAGTGTCTGGATGAAAATCAAATGGCGGCATATTATTAAGTTGTCCTGTCAACTGTGGGGGACCCGGGTGAAAACGGGCAATGAAGCGCAAAATATGAAGTTTCTTATGTTCCATGAGATAAAAGCTGTTTTTCCGGTCCTGATCCTGTGCCTGGCCGGCCTGGTTTCTTCCTGCGGCAAATCGGATCCTGCCAAACCGAATATCCTGCTGATCGTACTCGACGCGGCCCGCGCCGACGCTTTCTCCTGCTACGGTTACCACCGCCTGACCACACCCAACCTTGACACCCTGGCCGCCGGAGGCCTTCGCTTTACCAGGGCGGTTTCTTCCAGCAGCTGGACTTTGCCCTCCCACGCCAGCCTGTTTACCGGACTTTCGCCTTACGAACACGGCACCTACCACCAGCACGGCTATTTCGTGGATCACCTGGAAACTCTTGCCGAACTGCTGAAAGCCGATGGTTATCTGACCGCCGCTTTCAGCAATAACCCCGTGGTTTCCAGTGCGGGGAACATGGATCAGGGGTTTGATTTATTCGAGGATATCTGGCAGTACAAAAACCCGGCCAAACCCGATGGCCAGATGAATTCGGCCTATATTAATCATCGGATCAAGAAGTTTGTTTCAGCGGTGAAGGATGAAGAGAACCCGTTTTTCATCTTTATTAACTATATGGACACCCATGACCCCTATTACCCGCCGGAACCTTACGTTTCCATGTTTTACGAGCCAGCCGATTCAATGACCAGGAATATTCTCGACGCCATCTTCAACTCCATGCGTGTAAATGCCGGCAAGATCAGCGTCTCGGAGCAGGAATACACAATGATCCGAAAACTCTACGACGGGGCGCTGCGGTATGCGGACAGGATGGTCGACGATCTGCTGGATTACCTGGATGAAGAGGGATTGAAAGACAACACTCTGATAATTATCACCAGCGACCACGGCGAAGTGTTCGGCCGTTGGGAGTTATTCACCCATAACTCTCTGCTTTACCGTCCGCTGATTCACGTTCCCCTCTTAATGGCGCATCCGAAATTGATTAAAACTCCGCGGGTCGTGGACCAGGTAGTGTCTCTCGAGAATATTTTCCACACAATCGTAAACCTGCGCGGGATCAGTCACAGCGATACCACCGGCCTGCCCGTCAGAAACCTGCTCGATGAGACCATCGCCCCCGGACCCGCGTTCAGTATGTTCAAGCCGAGCTCGAGCAACCAACGCGTCAACAGATACAAAAATGACGGCTGGTCATTGTGGACCGAAAAAAACGAGCATTACATCTGGTTTGAAAAGGAGGTCTGGGAGTATTTCGACCTGAACGGTGATTTCGCTGAAAACACCAACCTGTCTCCGCAGATCATATCAACCGACAGCATAGAAACTTTGATAGTCAGCATCAGGGACTCGCTTCACGAATTTCAGGAAACTGAAGCAGACCTGGTCATTACCAGGGACGTTCGGGCAGACGACAATCAGCGGATGGAGGTTCTCAAATCCCTGGGATATCTAGGGGATACAGGTGAAGAAAAAGACGCCGGCGAATTGCATCCGCACGCCAGGGAACACGTGTCCAACGGCCGGTACCTTATTACCCGCCGTGAGTTCAAGGAAGCAGCAGAACAGATTAAGATAGCCCTGGACATGGAGCCGGACAACTTGGAAATCAGGAAGGATCTGAGCGCAGCGCTGCTGCTTGCTTCTGATTTCGACAGATTAACAACGGTCTTGTCCCCGGTCTACGGAGATATCGGCAAGGATACCGCCAAATTACTTGCCATGGGATTTCTCACAATGCGAGGGAAAGAACACGAAAAAGCCTTTAAACTTTTTGTCAATGCGGTGCAGCGTGATAAAACAATTCCCGAAATCAGGTTCCCGCCGATAAGAGCCGCGCTTACGATGGATAATATAGGGTTTTCCTCGAACCAGGCGCTCGTATTGTTGGATAATTTCGATCTTTCCGAAAAGAAATTGATCGAGCTGGCCAGCCTTTTTATTGAATACGGTTACTGCAGCGAGATTACGGATATTTTCCTGACTAGTCTTGAATACAATCTCGATCCTGAAGAGCTGGCGGTCGGATATGCCCTCTGCAACGTGGGCAATAACGCAAATGGAATGGTCAAGCTGATGCCGGCCATGGAGCAGGCGGGGATAACCAGCGATGATATCGACAGGTTGAAAGAGCCGCTGATCGAGGCGTTGGCCGAGTTCGAGGCCGAAGCGGAAGATCCGGACTGAACGAATACATTTGACCACTAATTTCGCTCAGCCGCTCCATCCCGGCGGCGGCGGAAATCCGCGCTCCACAGCCAGGCAGTCTCCACCAACTTCCCGGCCCAGCGCCCAGCGGAACACCGGTGCGCTCTCCATGCAGAGATAGACATAGACCTGCTTATCGCACGCGGCAATCCATTCGTTCAGCGCGCGGTACATTTCGATCCGCACGGGTTGGGGATAGCGGTACTTGCCATCGGGCGGGACCGGATTCAGCTCGCCGGCCAGCAGCGGGTGCGCCGCGAACCGCTGGGCATAATACGGGGCCATCCACGGGCTGTAGCGCAGGCAGCCCAGGCTGATCCAGGCGATATCGCCCTCACCGGCCACCGCGTATATTCTCTCCACCACCTCGCGGTAGTCATCCCGCCAACCGTCGTAATGGAACATCGGGTCGAAATGGAAGCCCAGCCTGTAGCCGGCATCCCGCACCCGGCGGGCCGCCTCCAGGCGCTCATCCAGCGAGGCGGCGAACCGCTCCTCGCTGTCGATCACCTTCTGCGGATTGACACTCCAGCTCACCACCGCGTTGGGCGGCACCGGGTCCACTTCCAGGATGGAGTCCACCACCGCGCTCTTGGTCTTGAGCTCGAACCAGCTCCCGGAGTGACCGGAAAAAAAACGGACCAGTTCCGGGGCGAACCGCAGGTGGCTGTCCAGGGCCAGGCTGTCCGACAGCTCGCCGGTACCGTAGCGCGGCGGGTACCGCCAGTCCCCGGCAAGCTCCTCCTCCAGCTCGGCGAAAACTTTCTCCAGTTCGGGATAAACCGTGATCGTGGGACGGTTGAGGTAGCCCTGGAGCACGCAGTACGAGCAGTCGATCGGGCAGCCGGCCACCAGGTTGATTACCCGGTAGCGGCAGCAGCGCATCCCCGGGCTGGCCGGGCAGGATTCCACCTGACGGCCCTTGTAGA
>VRUH01000083.1 GCA_019456185.1 Candidatus Glassbacteria bacterium
ACCGGGATCGGCTGCCAGGTTGTTCAACTCGCGCGGATCGGCCTCCATGTCGAACAGCATCGGCTCGTAACCGACAAAGTGTACGTATTTCCACTGCTGCGTGCGCAGCCAGCAATAGCCGGTGGTGTTGCCCTCGTTGTTCAACTCGCCGTAGGCCGCGCGCTCCCCGCCCGATTCCTCACCCGAAAGCAGCGGGAGCAGCGAGCGCCCGCGCAGCCCGGCCGGAGCACTCAGCCCGCCCAGTTCGAGCATGGTCGCCGCCAGGTCGACATGGCTGGCCGGAGTATCCACAGTGCCCGCGCCGAACGGCCCGCCGGCGATTACGAGCGGTACGCGGGCGGCCTGGTCGTAAGGCGTGCCCTTGAACCACATCCCGTGATCGCCAAGCATCTCGCCGTGGTCGGCGGTGAATATCACGATCGTATTTTCCTGCTGTCCGCATCGTTCCAGTTCGGTCAGGATCGTGCCCACCCACTCGTCGAGCCGGGTGATCATCCCGTAGTAGGCGGCCCGGGCGCGGACTATCCGGCCCTCGCTGAACGGTTCGGTGTCGAACATGTTGTAATGGTTGGCCGCGGCCATCACCGGGTGCAGCTCCGGCGGCCGGCCGCCGGGGGCGTCCGGCAGGGAGATATTGTTCAACGGGTACATCTCGAAATATTTGCGCGGCACCACGAAGGGGGGGTGCGGACTGTTGAGCCCCACGTACTGCATCCAGGGCCTGCGTTCGCTTCCGGCCTCGGCGGCCAGGAACCGCGCGGCCTCGGCCACGAACCTCGTGTCGTGGTGCGGGTTCTCGTCCAGGTAGCCCTCGATCTGCCGGCGGCTGTCGATCCGGGGCTGGATCGGGCGGCGGAAGAAGGCGGTGACGTCGGGGTTGAGGTCGTGGCCGTGCTCGGTGTCCACCTCCTCCATCCCGTAGTCCCGTCCGAACAGGAAATCCAGCTTGCCGGTGGCGCGGCAGCGGTAGCCGCTGTCGGTCAGGTGGTTTGTCCAGCACGGCACCCGGCCGTCGAACGGCGATGCGTTGTCGTAAGCCTCGACCTCGTGGGGATACAGCCCGCTGAACATCGCGGCCCGCGCAGGCACGCAGACCGGGCTGTTGCTATAGAAGTTGGTGAACACGGTGCCGCGCGCGGCCAGCCGGTCGAGATTGGGCGTGTAGACCAGCGGGTGGCCCGCGAACCCGGCGCAGGAGGCGTTGAACTGGTCGGTGCAGATGAACAGGATGTTGGGCCGGTTGTCCGGGCGGCTCCCGGGAGTTGCACAGCCCGAAAAAGCTGCCAGCGAGAGTCCGGCAGCGGCGGCGCTGCTGCGCAGGAATTCACGTCTGTCCATCACGTCTCCGGATCTTGAATGTGAAACGTCAACCTTTCGGCAGGCGGGGGGTAAAAACTGCCGCTGAACATTTAACCGCTTAAACCATCTATAGTTACAATGCGATAACATTTACGGGAGGCTGGAATGAACTATAATCCTCAATTCGCGCGCTTGCAAGCATCCCGGGCGCAGTCGTTGATTTTTATCGGAACCGCTGATATGCTGGTATCAACAGTAAATTCAACGGGAGACTCAGCGTGGACATGCAGCTCAAGGACGGTTTTCTGGAACGTTGGGCGAAGTATTTCCCCGGCGCCGATCTGCCTGTGGTGTTCTACTATACCGATGACCCCGGCGAGGTCCGTGCGGCCGGGGAGCCGAAAGGCTGGCGCTGTTTTATCGGCGCGCTGGCCAAAACGCGCAGCGGAGAGCCCCTGGCATTCGACAACGCAGCCGTTACCTGCCGCGGAGGCAAACGCTACCTGGGATTCACCTCGGAGTTGTTTCCCAAGTTCGATTACTTCCTCTCCTGCGGGCTGGACGGCGAGGTGGAAGGCGAGCGCTACAAGAAAACGCCCGAACTGGTGCGGCAGTTGATGTACGGTTTCGAGGACCTGCCCGCCCCCGCGCGCTATATCGTGTTCAAACGCTGGGACGGACTGGAGGAGCCGGACAGCCCGGAGGGCGTCGTCTTTTTCACCTACGGGGATATTCTCTCGGGGCTGTTTACCCTCGCCAATTTCGACAGGGCCGACTCCGAGGGCGTGTTCGCGCCGTTCTCGGCCGGCTGCGGCTCGATCGTCCGGTTCGTGCGGCTGGAGGCGCGCAAGGAAAATCCCCGGGCAGTGCTGGGCATGTTCGATGTTTCCGCGCGGCCGACGGTCGAGGGCGAGCAGCTCAGTTTTTCGGTGCCGTTCGAGATGTTCCGCCGGATGGTGGGTAACATGGACGAAAGCTTCCTGATCACCGAATCATGGGACAAGGTCCGCAAACGGATCGCCGGGGCTACCGCTAACGGCCGAAAGAGGTGAACTGATGAGAAGCATTGCCGCAATCGCGCTCGCTGCGCTGGTTTTACTGGCTGCCGGTCCGCTTTCCGCCCGGACAGCCGTGCAGGTGGAAGTTTTGGCTGGCTCGGTCACCGGTCCGCTGAACCGGATCAACAACGGTGTGATGGGCGATATGTCGCTTATTTTGACCATGCAGGGCCGGGAGTTGATGGAGCAGACAGCGTTTGCGCTGCACGACCCGCAATACCGCAGGACTATGGGATTGCTGAATACCAGCCACGGGTTTCCCACAGGAACGAATGTCTACCATGAGGACAGCGAAGGCAACCCATACTACGATTTCACACTATTCGACCAGGTCTACGATGTCATAATCGAGGAATACATGACCCCGTTTGTCTGCCTGGGGTTCATGCCCCTGCCGCTCAGCTCCGCCCCTCCCGACTCGCTGCGCGCACCCTGGCAGCACCCTGACCGTTACCCACCCGAAGACTACGGCAAGTGGCACGGTCTGGTCAGTGCGCTGGTACGACACTGTCTGGAGCGCTACGGCCGGGAGGAGATTGCCGGCTGGAAATGGGAGGTCTGGAACGAACCGGACCTTCGCTTTTTCTGGCAGGGCAGCCGTGAGGAATATTTCAGGCTCTACGACTACACCGCCGCCGCGCTCAAGGAGGTGCTGCCGGATGCCGAGATCGGCGGTAACGCGGTGGCCGGCGCGGGGTCGAGTTTCCTGGACGAGTTTATCCGCCACTGCATGGACGGTAAAAATTACTGCACGGGTGGCGTCGGAGCGCCGCTGGATTTTATCTCTTTCCACATGAAAGGCGGCGGCAGCAGATTCGAGGGGAACCTGACCTCACCAGAGTTGATCAGCCGGGCAAACGTGAAACCTCGCGATCCAAACCTGCGCGGAATGCTGGAGCGAACCGAGGACGCCCTGCGCCGGATTTCGGCAATCGAGGGGACCGTCGGCATTCCGGTCTACATCACCGAGTGCGATGTCGATTACGGGGTCAGCAACTCGACCTATCAGGACCCGAATGCGGTCTACCGCAACAACGAGTATTTCGCCGCGTTCCAATGCGCATTGTTCAGGGGGATGCTCGACTTGAGCAGTCGGTACCCGAATAACCGGATAGAAAGCTTGATCATGGATACGTTTTTCTTCCCGGGCCGGCGGTTGTTCGAGGGCCAGCGCACCCTGTTCACCGCCGGTGGAATCCGCAAGCCGATCTACTGTGCTAATAAACTGCTGGCTTTGTTGGGCAGTGATGAGTTAGTGGTCAATTGCGGTCCTGAAAAGCCGAAAGAGTTAGGCGTGCTGGCTACGAGGAATACAAGGGAGGCCGTTAAAAACACATACCGGATATTATTGTTTAATTTCGATCAGGCTCAGAACCATTCCGACACGATTGCAGTCAAGTTGTCGATAATCGATGCGGACCCCGGCGACGACCTGTTTCTGGATCACTGGCGTATCGACCGGGAGCACAGCAACAGCTACCGAGCCTGGCTGGCGATGGGCTCACCGTTACATCCAACCCCGGACCAAATGGTCTGGCTGGAGGTCCGAGGTCATAAAGAAACGTTGAGTTCCAATGAAGAGTTCGAAGTGACAGACGGTGTGTTAAGAATCGAGATTGAACTGCCGCCCCACTCGGTTTCGCTGCTGCAATTCAACAGAGAGATACTTTCGCCCTGACTTGCAGCTCATGTCAGTAGTCCGCTGATATCAGCCTTTTGCAAGCTCCGCCGGCATGGCTGCCGCATCCTTGAGCGCCGCGTTGTCCGAGGTAGGGGGATCGGTAGCCGCAAAGTATCGTGTTTTTTTCCGCACACAGCCAGGCTTGAGGTGTACCAACGAAGACGGCAATGTGGATAAAAGTGTCCAGTTAGGTGAAAGGAGGAATGCCGATGCGGCATGGAGTGATGACGGTAATTCTGCTGGCCGGCCTCAGCGTTCTGGCGTCCTGCGGCACAGGGCAGGCCGGAGAACGGAAGGCGGCCGGTGGTAATAATAAGGGAGGCGACGAAATGCAACAGCTGGAAAAGGTAGTCAAGACAGAGCGGGAGTGGCGGGAAATGCTGACTCCAGAGCAGTACAGGATCACGCGCGAGGCGGAGACCGAGAGCGCATTTGCCGGTAAATACCTCGATTTCAAGGGTAAGGGGACCTACGCATGTATCTGCTGCGAGCTGCCGCTGTTCAGCTCGGAACACAAGTACAAGTCCGGTACCGGCTGGCCCAGTTTCTGGCAGCCTGGGCAGGCGGGCCACGTGGCCGAGCGCGACGACAGCAGTTGGGGCATGCGCAGGATAGAGGTCCAGTGCGCCCGCTGTGACGCACATCTGGGCCACCTGTTCACCGATGGCCCGCGGCCGACAGGTCTGCGCTACTGCATTAACTCCGCGTCGCTGAATTTCGTGCCGGAGGAAAAATAAGGACGATCAATCAAGCCCCAGCGCCGCCTTGAGTCTGGCGATATCGATCGCGTGCCGTACGTGGTTGTCGCGACCGGTGATTGTGGCGGCATGGGTGAGTGATGAAATAATCGCTTCCTCGGCCGCCTCGGCGGCTGCAGCGAACAGTCGGCCGGCCGGTTCATTGGCCAGCGGCGTCCGCGGACCGAGAAGCGCGGGTCCCCCGTAAGGGATCCTCATCTCCGGGTGCGTGGAAAAGGCTATCGCGTAATCGCCGCTGCCGTTGGAGAAATTGGCTCCGGTGCGGGCCATCCCGGCGAACAGCCTTTTAGCCAGCCGGGCCAGGTTTCTGTGCCCCAGGGGTGCATCGGTGGCGGCCACCAGGATACACGAGCCGCCGCGCCCGCTTTCCTCGCTGTCGAAGTCCTGCGGTATTTTCACTCCATTGACTCTCAGCACGCCGCCGAAATTGGTCTGGGCCAGCACGCCCACCGTGTAGCTCTCACCATCGATTTCCACCAGCCGCGAGCTGGAGCCGATCCCGCCTTTGAAACCCAGGCAGCCGGTGCCGGTTCCCGCGCCCACGCTGCCCTGCTCCACCGGACCATCGGTAGCGTTTTGAATTGCTGAAATCACGTCCTTTTCGCGGATTGCCCGCTCGCGGATATCGTTGAGGAAACCGTCGTTGGTCTCGCCAACCAGCGGGTTGATCGAGCGCACCTCCTCCATCCACGGCAGGGCCAGCATGTAGCTCAGCACGGCGTCGGCGGTGCGGGGCACTGCCAGGGTGTTTGTCAGCAGGACCGGGGTTTCGATATTGCCCAGTTCGTTGACCTGGGTGCTGCCGGCCAGTTTGCCGAAGCCGTTGAACGTGACCATCGCGCCGGGGACTTTTTCCAGGAAGATGTTCCCGCCGTGCGGCAGGACCGCCGTGACCCCGGTGCGGATATTATCGCCGCGGATTACCGTGGTGTGCCCCACGCGCACGCCGGGCACGTCGGTGATATCGTTGTGCTCCCCCACCGGCAGCGAGCCGATTGTGATTCCCAGCTCGCGGGGGGAGGGGCGGCCGGCTGATTCAGGCTGTGCATGAGCCATCGTGCAGGTGATCCCCAGCACCAGAGTGGACAACACGGCGAAAAAATTCATCAGCACCCTACCTGACAGTGATCGTGCTCCAGTTGTACCAGCCGTCGGCGGCTTTACCGTCGACAGCCAGCGAGATTCTGGGAGTGCCGTAATACGGGTCGAGCAGGGCCAGGCTCAGCTCGTACTCGCCCGGCGGAACATCCGACGGCACGGTCAGCACGGGGTCGATTGTGATTTCGCCCGGCAGCCAGGTGCGGACGTCCGTGTCGGTCCGCATCTCCCAGGCGGCCCCGGAATCGGGATTACGTAACCGGACAGCCAGCGGGTAGCGGTAGTAGCAGGGGGCAACGCCCACGTTTTCCCAGTCCATTTTCAGGGCCAGCCTGCCGCCTGCGCTTACGGCGGATGGATGCGCGAGCCTGCGCAGGACATACCTGTAACCCATCTTCTTGGCCCACTCATTGTAAGCCTCGAGCCACTCGTCCGGCATGTCGTCGTAGCTCGGTCCATAGACCATGTTCATCACCGAGATATGCCAGTCCAGGGATTGCTGGATCGTGATATCCCGCGTCTGCTCACTGGACAGCGAGCTGCCCATGCCATCGAAATACCAAGTGGTCCCCGTGCCGCAGGCCTCGAACGCAATTGGCGCGTGCATCCAGGCGTCCTGGGCCTGTGCCGCCTCGATAGACTGGGGATAGCTGTTCTGCATATGGTTCCAGGTCTGGCTGAACATCCCGAAATCACCGAGGCAGTCGGCCCGGTAGCCGGTACCGTTGGCGATTCCGTAGGCCAGCTGCTCCGCTCCGCCGATCAGCATCACCAGCTTGGTCTGCTTGAAATTGTCGAGATAGAGGTCCATGATCCCCCTGAGCGTGGAGTCCGGCGGCATGTCGAAGCCGGGGGTGCCGGCCGTGTTCCACTCGCCCCAACTGCCCACCGAGCCGATATCGACGTGGTGGATATCGGGGTGACCGTCGTAGCGCGAGGCCATCGCGGTGATCAGCCGTTCGTGATGCTCGATAAACAGGGGATCGCTGTAGTCCGGCTGAAAGCCCAGCGCATGGTTGCTCTCATCGTAGTAGCGGCCGTTGATGCCCTTGTCGATCAGCCACTGGGGGACTTTGATCGAGCCGTTCTGGCACATGATCCGCCAGGCGAATGCCTGGCCCTCCAAGTGGACCTGGTCCAGGATGGAGTCGATCATGGCGAAATCGATCTGTCCGTCTTCAGGCTCAATTTCGTTCCAGTACCAGCGGTAATAGGCCGTGGCGCACAAGGGATACCTGGGATTCCAGATTCTGAGGTTAGAGTCGGTGGCATTCGGCGAGGTGAAGCCCACGCCCGGGTTAAGCAGGTACTCGTCGCTCTCGGTGGGCGACATCACCACGTCCAGCACGCTTTGTCCCCGCCAGAGGACATCGAGCAGGAGGTCCAGCACGTCGGAGCCGTCGAACACGCCGTCGGCGTTATAATCACGGGTACTGTCGGCCCGGCCGTCGCGGGCGTGGAGCACCAGCGCGAGCACGTCGGCCACCCCCACCCGGCCGTCGCCGTTGTAATCTCCCCGCACCCGGCTGCTTACCGCCTGGGCCAGCACAAACCCGACTGCCAGCACCGCCAGGCAGGATACGAGGCCAATTTTCAATTTACCCGGCAGCCTGGTCGCACTCATTCAACACTCCCCTCTCCTGTTGCTATTGACGGACTTCCAGGCGGCTGAGCCAGTACCAGCCGTCAGCGCCGAGACCCTCGTTCGCCAGCTTGATTCCGGGTTTTCCGGTCGAGGTGTCGAGCATGCCCACTCCAAAGTCGTAGGTGTCCGCGGGCAGGTCGGCGGGAACCGGCAGGGTCAATTGCAGCGGAATCGTCCCCGGCAGCCAGCCGATGACATCCACGCCCGCATCGATTCTTACCATCCGCCGCGTGCGGGTGTTCCGCAAAGTGAAAGTCAGCGGGTAGTTGCGGTAGATCGGCGCCACGCCCTCGTTCTCCCACTCCATCTCGACCAGCATCTTCCCGCCGGGAGACACGCTGCCGGGATGGACCATCCGCCGCAGGGCGAACCTGTAGCCCATTTTCTTTTCGAACTCGACAATTGCCGCCCACCAGTCCTCCGGCACGCTCTCGGTGGCGTTGTTCAGTACCGATACGTGCCAGCGCAGGGCCTCGGACAGAATATAGTCGAGAGCCCATTGCTCGTCGTACCAGTACTGGATCGTCCAGCAGGTTTCGAACACCACGGGCGCACGTTTCCACGAATCGTCGGCCGCGGCCGAGTCCAGCGCCTGCTGGTAGAAATCTTCCATGTGGTTCCAGTCGTCGTTGAACCCGCCCATGTCCCCCAGGCAGTCCGCGCGCCAGCCTGCTCCGTTGGCGAGTGCGTATCTCAGGCCCTCCTTGCCGCCGATCAGCATGATCAGCGGTGTT
The DNA here is from genome assembly GCA_019456185.1 of Candidatus Glassbacteria bacterium. NCBI lineage: Bacteria > Candidatus Glassiibacteriota > Candidatus Glassiibacteriota bacterium. The sequence goes on from VRUH01000083.1 coordinate 8,274, forward strand.
TTTTTCCAGTGGTCCAGATAAAGGTCGATAATGGTTTTCCTGGTCTCATCGTCCGGCATCTCCATCCCCGTGCCGCCGGTGTGCCACTCGCCCCAGCGCCCCACGGTGCCGATATCGAAATGGTCCATGTCCGGGTGGCCGTCGTAACGGCGGGCCAGGGCGCGGATCAGGTTGCGGTGCTTAACCAGGAACACCGGATCGTCGTAGTAGGGCTGCCAGTTGTCGGGGTTGTCACGGTAGGGCTCACCCCTGGCGCCGGCCTCGCGCACCCAGAGCGGCACCCTGGGAGAACCGTTCTGGCACATCACGCGGAAATTCAGTTTCTGGCCCTCCGCCCGGCAGCGTTCCAGCACGCTGTCGATCAACCCGAACCGGATCTTACCCTCCTCCGGCTCGAGCTGGTTCCAGTACCAGCGATACTGGACGATGGTGCTGGCCGGGTGACGGCGGTCGCCGATATCGGAGTTGTACTGGTGGGTGGTGGCGAATCCGCGGTGTGGGTTACGCAGCGCGTCATTGATTGCGGCGGGAGACACAGTGACCATTTGCGGGCCCTCGCAGCCGGCGGCGAAAGCCAGACAGGCAAGCAGAGTGGAAAAAAATTTCATCGGGGATCGCTCCGGAAATAAAAGTGTCGGCTACGACTTCTTGTTCGCGAGGTTTATAATAACCGGCGGCCTGTTCAGCATCAAGTAACCGGTATCAGATTGAACGCGGCGACCCGGTTCTTCTTGACATTCAAGTAATATTTAGTAATAATTGGTGCGAATAAGCAATCATAAACAACTGGGAGGACAGACTGGATGACAAAAAATAATCCCAAGCAGGAAATAGTGACTTTCAAGGTGGACAGCTCGCTGCTGGAGGTGCTGAAAGACCTGCCCAACCGCAGCGAGTTTATCCGCCGTTCGATCCTGGGCGCTCTGGACAATGTCTGCCCGCTGTGCCAGGGGAGCGGCGTGCTGAGCCCAAACCAGAAAAAACACTGGGACAAGTTCAGCGCAGACCACGAGTTAACCGAATGCGACTCCTGCCACGAAATCCACCTGATCTGTGCCCACCCCGGGAGCGGCGCGGAATGAAAGAATTGGCTACCGGTTTCAGGATATTGGCGCTGGCGGCCTGGACCGCTGCGTTGGTGGGGAACGCCCACGGCGAAATCGTGCGCGCATTTGTAAGTATCCCGCCGCAGCTCGAGTTCGTGCGGAAAATCGGCGGTGACCGCGTAGCGGTGGAGGTCCTGCTGGCCCGGGGCCAGAGTCCGCATTCGTTCGATCCGCCGCCGCGGACTGTGGCCCGGCTGGGCGAGTCGAGGTTTTTTTTCCGGGCCGGCGTGCCCTACGAGGACCGTCTGGCTGGCCGCCTGACCGAGCTGTTTACAGGTCTTGAGGTGGTGGATACGCGCGAGGGGATCGAGTTGCGAGATATCGGTGGCGGCCGGGACGGGGAAGGAGATGACCCCCACACTTGGCTCGATCCGAAGCTGGTAAAAATCCAGACGCAGACTATCTGCGAGGCGCTGATCCGCGCAGACCGGGCCTGCGCTGCAACCTACCGGGCCAATCTCGCCTCTTACCATCGGGAGCTCGACAGCCTGAGCAGCGAGATCGGCGGCCTGCTGGCCCCCTACCGCGGCAGGTCGGTCTATGTCCATCACCCGGCGTTCGGCTATTTTCTCGATGCCTTCGGCCTGGGCCAGGAAGCGGTCCAGCTCGGCGGTCGGGAACCGTCGGCCCGTGAGCTGGCCGCGCTGGTCGATAAAATGAGGGCCGAAAGAGTGCGCACCCTGTTTGTCCAGCCGGAATTCCCCTCGCCGGTGGCCGACGCTCTCAGCATGGCCCTGGACTGCAAGGTGGTGCGGATCGATCCCCTGGCGCCGGATTACATGGATAACCTGCGCAGGATGGCCGCCTTGATAGCCGGGGCGCTGGCCCGACAAAACTGAATGAGGTGCACTGGCAACGATGAGCGAAATCCTGATCCAACTCGATAATGTCTGCTTCAGTTACCCGGGCGGCAGCCCCGTGCTGCAGGATGTGACCTTCGCTGTCCGGAGCGGTGAGTTTGCCTGCGTGGTCGGACCCAACGGCGGAGGCAAATCCACGCTGCTCAAACTGATGCTGGGACTTGAGCGGCCGGATTCCGGCACCGTCCGGCTGTTCGGCAAGCTGCCGGGCAAGGTCTCGCGCAAGATCGGCTTCCTGCCGCAGAACCCGCAGTTCGATCCTCAATTCCCGGTGACCGTAATGGACGTGGTCCTGATGGGCCGTCTGAAGGGCGGTCTGCTGCCTGGATGGTATTCGAGAGACGACCGGATGGCGGCCCTGGCCTCGCTGGCTGGAGTGGGCATGGAGACAGCGGCGGCAAAAAATTTCGCCGAGCTTTCGGACGGCCAGCGCCAGCGGGTGCTGATCGCCAGGATGCTGGCCTCCGAGCCGGAGCTGCTGCTGCTCGATGAGCCGACCAGCTACCTCGACATCCAGGCCGAGCAGAAGTTGTACGAGCTTCTTCACCGGCTCAACGAGCGGCTGACAATTATAATCGTCTCCCACGACCTGCTGATAGTCTCCCGATTCGTGGACCGGGTGATTTGCGTGAAAGGGACGGTGGATGTCCACGATACCGAGGAAGTGAGCGAGGAACTGGTGGGCGAGTTGTACGGCGGCGAGGTGAAAATGATAATCCATTCCGACCACGAGCACGGCCGCGGGGAGGAACGGTAATGGGTACTTTTCTGGCGGATGTGGCCCGGTTCCCGTTCCTGCAGCACGCCCTGCTGGCCGGGGTTCTCGCTGGTGTCGCCTGCGGGGTGGTGGGCACCTGGGTGGTTGCCCGGCGGATCACCTATCTGGCCGGAGGAATCGCCCATAGCGTGCTGGGGGGAGTGGGAGTCGCCCGTTACCTGCAGAAGGTGCGCGGCCTGGAGTGGCTCGATCCGCTCTACGGTGCGCTGGCCGCCGCGCTGGGGGCCGCCGCCCTGATCGGCTGGGTGTCGCTGAAAGCGCGGGAGCGCGAGGATACGCTGATCAGCGCGATG
>VRUH01000084.1 GCA_019456185.1 Candidatus Glassbacteria bacterium
AGTGGGACGGTAAGGACAGATCCGGCCGGCAGCTTTCCAGCGGCGTGTATATCTACCGCCTGCAGGCCGGAGAGTATCGGATGACCAGAAAGATGGTGCTTATCAAGTAGTATTCAAAGACCGGGACCAATGGGGGGATCCTGGTTTTTGACAGGTTGCCCGGGGCGCCGGCCATGCCCCGGGCAGCCTAATAAATATTTCATCGTAAAGGAAACGCCAGCATATATATAAATTAATATAGCGGGCCGGCGCACTTTTTGCCACTACATTCATCCATATACCGCGCAGAAGTACAAACCGGCAAAAAGTGTGACGGCCCGCGTTTTTTCAGCCTAAGCTACACCCGATCCAGCTCTCTGCGGTCCCGTGCGTTTTCCTCGCGCTCCACCTCTTCATCCTCCGCAACCGCCTTGTGGTGCTGTCGGTCACCCTCCTCGCCCAGACGGCGCTGGTTAAGGTTTTCCACGCATTTGGCGCGGCCATAGACAATCAGCACATCACCCGCTTCGATTCTTGTGGTTCCTTTCGGCGCACCGAGAGGACAGGAACCAAGCTTTTTCCTTGCTGGATAAAATTACTTGAGACCACGCTCTGAAATTAGTTGCCTAAACGAAGAGACTGCTCCCATACTATTTTCAATAGGCCGTTCAGGAGTTATCCTTCGGCGCCACGAGGCCGGCCTCACGAGCTCTCTGTCTGATCGTGTCGCCGCTGGGCGCAGGAGCGCTGAATATCAGGGACATCAGTTCCGGGTACGCCTGCAGGTCCTCGATCGCCCGGTTCCATACGTCTTTCTTTTCAGCGCTCAACCTCTGCGCCTCTCCGAGTGCGATCGCGATATATGCCGCGCGCGCCCTTGAGGCTTGCGTACCATCGAGCCATTTCTCCACCTGCGGCAGTAACCGCGCCCGGATCTCATCAATCCGGTCCGGCGGCAGGGGCAGGGGCTCCACGTTCGCCGGCCGCTGCAGCTTGATCCTGAATCCCGGTTCCCCGCCGGTCACGATTTCCTCTCCACCGTAGCGCAGGATCACCCGTTCGGCAACCTCGCATATCCGCTCGCCGAAGCTGCTGATCGTTTCGTCGTCCGGCATCTCGTCACGGGTAGTGTTGCGGTAAATATCAGCGATATTCCATCCCTGCTGTCTGATCCACTCCCAGCCTTTGATCACCCCGACGATGGTTGCGGAGGTGGCGGCGTTGTTGTCGGCGTCCCAGCCGAAATTGAACGCGATCCGCAGAGTTTCCACCAGGTCGCCCTGTCCGTAGAGCAGCGCCGCCACGGTTGAGCAACTGTTCAACTCGTACGCGTTACCGTCGCGGGTCTCGCGTCCGTCGCGGTTACCGAAGCGGGCGTATTTCCGGCGTACCAGTTCGCGGGTGGCGCGCCAGTCATCAGGGTGACCGGCGTGCCAGGCGCGGACGTCGCGGACCAGCTCCACGTGTTCGCTCTGCGGGTCGATCGCCTCCAGCCCGGCGTCGAGCAGGCTATCGATATCGCCGTGGAAAAACGCCAGCGCAATCATCGTGGTGAACAACTGTGTTGCCTGGGCCGGCTCCCCATCGATAGTGACGTGGGTGTAGTGGGTGCCGATCATCCCGGCGGTCTGGGGCATGCCGGGAGCAATCAGCCCGAAACTTTCGCAGATAAACTGGCCTGAGATATTGAACACCGACCACGGGTTCAGTGCGATCCGGCCTGTCAGCGGCGGATCGACACCGAGTTCCATCAACTGGCGGGCATAGGCGTTGGCGCACCAGATTTTGCGGTTAATATGCCGTTTCCAGAGACGGCTGATCTCTTCCGGGGCGAGAAACAGTTCTCCGCTGCGCTGCATGTTGTAGATATAGACCCACTCCAGGTCGGTGTCATCATCCGTGCGGGCGCCCTCCGGCAGGCCGGGAGTGTAGTCTGTCACGCTGCCCGGCTGCTCGAAATATTCGAACTCGTGGGGCAGGCCGTTGAGGTTGCCCAGCAGCTGGGCTACGAACCCGCCCATGATTTTATCCCGCAGCCTGTCGCGTGAAATCTCGATGTGTGTCGGCGGGATATCGAGCTGAGTGCCCTCGATCAGAGTCTGGTTGCTTCCGCCACCGCAGCCTGCAAGCAGAAGTATGGCCGCCGTCAGCGATAGACAGGTCCGGCTCCTGCTCATCGTGCGTGCCCCGCTTCAAAGTGAAAAAGCTTTACCCTGCGCATACCGGGTTTTAGAATAGTGTGTCCGCTGAAAATTTACACATTTCATTATCGCATTACAAGCAGCCTGTACCCGGGGGGGCAAACGATGAACTACAACAGGATACTGTTACCTCGGCAAGCGGAACTGGCGGTCAGGACGGCGGCCCGGGAACTCTCGGGAGCAACCGGGGCAAGAGTCGAGCAGCCATCCTCCGGCCGCAAACCCCTGACCGGAGAGATTCTGCTGGCCGACATAAACATGTCCCGTAACTTTCCCGAGGTCGCGAGTTTGTTCGGCGGGAGTCTGCCGGACGGCGAGTGGGAAGCTGTCGCCGAGGATGTCGGCGGTCTGGTGATCGCCGGTTCCTCCGCCCGCAACATCTGTCATGCGGCTCTGGCCTGGATAGATGACCCGGAGCTGGAGACCGGGCGCGGCAGCAGGATCCCGTACTCCGAGCGCTGCACGATGTGGGACAACACGCTCAATGAGTGGTACCGCGGCACTGTCGGGTTCGACCGCGCCAGGCATATCCGGGAGCTGGCCCGGATGGGACATACGGGTGTCGAGATCAACCGCTATCCCGACGCCGGCGGCGGCTGGCACGTGCGCAATCGCAAGTTCCCCGGAGACAGCTACGCCTGGTATGTCAGTTATTGCCCGGCGCTGGACGCATTCGTGGAGAGTTCGCTGACCGAGGGAATCTATCCGCGCGAGGAACTGGAGCGTAACCGCAGTGACCTGCTGGAAGCCGCGGAACTGGTGCGCGGCTACGGGATGAAACCGGGGTTCGTCTGCTACGAGCCGCGCTGCGTGAGCGAGAAAGTGTTTGACCGTTATCCCGAACTCCGCGGTTCGCGAGTCGATCATCCGGGCCGCAGCCTTCAGCCGCGCTATGCAATGGATATCGCCAATCCGAGGGTGCTGGAACACTACGCGGAGATGATGGCCAACCTGATCTCGCTGGTTCCCGACCTCCGCTATCTCGTGTTCTGGACCAGCGACAGCGGCTCCGGGCTGCCGTTTGCCAAGTCCCTCTATTTCGGCCCCAATGGCAGTTATCTCGCCCGCAGTAAAAAGCTTGAGGATATGGCGGCCGAATTCAGCGGGACACTGCTCGAGGCGGGGCGCAAGCTCAACCCTGAGTTCGACGTCTTGATGGAAATCAGTTGGGAGTATACGCGCGATGAGCGTGAACGGATTATCCGCGCCCTGCCAGCCGAGGTGGGTTTGAGCCACCCGCTGATCGGTAACCCTGTCGGGATTCTGGGCGGGAGAGACACGGAGCGAAGCCGGGCAGTTTTCGATTTCGACCGCCAGGCCGGCAAGCAGGCATGGGGCGGATTTGTGGCATCGCTGTTCTGGGACCTGGAGCCGGTATTCGGGATATCTTTCCCCAACATCCTGGCCCAGAAATTCGACAGCTTAAGCGCGCTGGAGCTGAAGAAGTTTTTCACCCGTGGAGGGATCTGCTCTCCGCCGCAATGCCCGTACATGGTCAACCACGATGTTTACATGGAGCTGGTGCGCGGCCATCAGATTCCAGACATGAACGGGTTCCTGCAGCGCAAGGCCCTTCGCTGGTGCGATCGCAGCGAGCGGGCGGCGGAGATGCTGGTGAAAGCCTGGGAGAGCGGAGAGCAGGCGCTGGAAAGCTGGCCGGTGCTGAACTGGTACCACAGGGGTCCGGCGGCGACCCAGGGCCGCTGGATCACCCGGCCGCTGGTTCCGGATTTTTCCGTGCTGACCGCTCAGGAAAAGCAGGCGTTCAGCCGCAGCGTGTTTACGCTGGAAGCCGATGTCGCCCGGCTGAACCTGGCGTTCGAGGGCGGGATCAGGATGTACGACGAGGAGGAGTTCGAGCGGGCGGCCGCCAGTTACGATGAGCAGATGCTGCCTCAGCTCGAGTTGACAGTCGGAATCCTGGAGCAGGCGCTTGAAGTGGACCATCTGCCCGTGCTAATCGACCAGCGGGACCGTTACCACGGCCTTCTGCTGCTGCAGCGGACACTCCGCAACTCGATGGCGGCTCAGGCGGCGATCAACCGCTGGCTGATGGATCAGGGAGACAAGTCCGAGCAACGCAAAAAAGTCGACGGGGCAATTGATGCGGAGATACAGAATACACTTGACTGGATCCATCTGCTCGAAACCAGCAAGACAAATTTCTTCCATGTGGCCGAGGGCGAGGAGACACCGTTCCTGTATAAAACACCGGTGGAGGATCTGAAACTGAGGCTGGAGGTGATGGAGGGTCACAGGGATGACAAACCAGGCCCTGATCTGGCGGAACTTCGCTGGGAGAATGACGAGAGCACGGCTTACTGACGGGAATTATAAGGAATAAATATAATTTTGTATAGAGGGCGGGCAGGCATGGTTATTGCGAGACTGCCGGCACAGGGATATTTAATCGTGGATCAGGCAATAACCATGCCTGCCCGCCCTTCCTTATTCAATCTTTAATGCTTTTATCTCCACGCGCCTTTTTGTTTCCATGATGCGTACTCGTGCCCGCCACCGATAATCATCGTGCTAGATTTCCCGTTGACATACTGGTAAGCGTTGCCGTTCATGCTGCGCCGCAGAAACTCGAACGCATCGCGGGCGGCTTTCAGGCAGCGTTTTTTCAGTTCGCTGTTATCAGTGAACTTGTGACCGAACATGACGACGTCCGAGATGCGGTAGGTCCACGGTCCGTGGCTGCCACGGCCGCCTTTTGAGGGATTCCAGGAAGAGTAGAATCCTACCTCGGGTCCTCCGGCCAGATAGCGGCTGACAAAGTCGGCGTAGGCGGTTACATAGCTGCGTCCAAATTCATAGCGCGTCCCGAGTTTTTCCTCTATTACGGCTGTCCAGCGCGCGGCGGCGTTTATTGCAATCGCCGAGGTCCAGAACCCGCCGACAGTTTCGTCAGGGTTTTCTTTGCGGCCCTGCTTGCTGGTGTACCACTGTTTTTGAGGTGCGGTGGCAGCCATGATTTTCTCCGCGGCCTCGCGGTATTTATCATCCCAGGTGAGAAGGTAGGCGTCGGTCATGATCTGAAGGTTATTGCCGGCTTCACGGCTCAATCGGTCGATCTGAGGAAATTTATCCTGACTGATCTTGTAGTAAACAAGATCGGCCAGTTCCCAGGCTGATTCGAGAACTTTACGCTCGCCGGTCAGCAGGTAGTAGTCGATCAGGCCTCGCGTGTTGAAATGGCCGGACTCCGGCGAGCCTCCCTGTCCCCAGGGCCAGCTCAGGCTGCCGAACCAGTGGCTGCGGGGGCCGCCGCGATGAGTCGCCAGGCCGGCCTCGACCCCGTGCTGGGTATGGGTAAATTTCCCTCCCGCGTAAACATCGCGGGCACCGAGTTCCTTGGTGCTGTGGTAGATATCAATATCGCTCTCGTGGCGAAGAGCTGCCGTGGCCAGATTCCACCAATCTCTGCTGAGAGTTGGCTCGGTCAGCGTACGGAGGCTCTGGAACAGCATTCCGTAACCAAAGTCGTACTCAAGATTGTAGTGGTTCACCACTTCACGGCCATCGTGCGGTCCGTCTGTTTTGTCACGTTCGTTCTTCGCCCAGGTATCACCGAAATTTCGCCACCCATACTCGTCGATATACTCGATATCCGTCTTGAGATTAACCGGTTCGGCTTTGACCGTGCCCTGCTGGTAGAGTTCGTAAATTTTCAGGCCCCTGGGGTCGTAAAGAGCTGCGTCGTCGAAAAATCCATCCGCCAGGTAGGTTTCGGCTGGAGCGCGAAATACCAGGGGGTGGTGGAAAGCACCCATCACCGTGGCCACGCGATTCTCGTTACGGGTGGAGCCCTGGCTGCCAGTGTGGAAGAAAAAAGCCAGCTCGTGGGTTTTGATCTCACCGCCCTGCAGTTCATGGAGATCGCCGTACTTTTCCGGCCAGAGTCCCACGCTGACCAGGCCATCGGGAGAGGCCTCGAGGCCCTTGGGGAAATTCTGCCAGAAATGGCGCACCGCAACTGCCAGTCCGTAAAACCGGTCGCAGGCGTGAAGCCATGCGTCTGGCCGGTCCACCTGATAAGGCTGGACATTGTCGAGATAGGCTTTGGCTCCTTTGAAAGTAAGCGGGATTCTGTGATTGCGGTTCATATGGATACTGCTGAACCAGCGCTTGCCGCCGGATGACTCCTGGTAAATTCCACCTGGTCCGGTGAGCACTACCCGATCCAGAATATCCCTGGATCCGTCGCCGACTGACATCTGGATCGGGCCGTCGAATGTCAGGCCTGTCTCCAGTGCCAGCCCCTCGAAAAGCACAGCCCCGGGTTGTCCCAGTACCCAATGAGCACCTGGGACCGTCTCGGTGGGATTGTGATTTTCCAAGGTAAAAAACACGCGCACGAATCCGGTGCCGGCGTAGAAGTGCAGACGGGCCGTGTAGTCGATCAGGGCGTCACCGTCAGGATCGGCCAGGGTCCCCTTGACCGCCACCGTTGTGCGGACAGGGCCATTGGTTTCAATTTCAAATGAATAAAGTTCACCCCATTTACTTGTGTATTTTACACTGTCCGGGTTGGTTAGAGCGACACCGGCAGCCGATTGCGGCCAGGTGACACGCTCATCATCGGAGAATTCACTGTCGCCGTTGTGATCCAGCCAGACACTCTCGAACAGGTCGAATGCCTCGGTGGACATCCGGCAGCGCATAACGCCCGTATCGACAACCAGGACTTTTTCACTACACTCGACTTTAAGTGGCGAAGGTTTATGATCCGGAGCAATATGGTCGGTAAGTCTGTAGGCGGCTGTTCCACCGGCAGAGCAGCCGGCGAGAAAGTCCACCAGCAGCCAGCGCGTAGAGCCATCGGGCCAGGTTGTCAACGTCTCGAACTGTGCCGGCGCCGCCTGGCCGTTGACTCCGACCAGCGCAAGTGAGGATAAATCGTTAACTGCTCCCCTCGGTAGGAGAACACCCGTTCGTACAGGTTCGTCGCGGCGTGTGTAGCCATCGAACTCCGTGGCGGTGAGCGGGATTTCGAGCGCTCTTGAAGAGACTGGAATAACCAACACAAAGAACGGGATAAGGAATGCAACGAGCATTCGTATGACTTTTTCACTCATGACGGCATCCAGGTTCAGTTGGGTATATATATTTGCATACCAAGTATAATATAAAGGCGGCCCAGGCATGATTTTTTCGAGCGTACGCGGCAGAAGTCAATCAGCCGGCGGTGCTTTGAAAAAATCATGCCTGGGCCGCATAACTCCACGGTTCTACCAGCGTTGCGCCGGCAGGTTCTCGATATCCTCGAATGCTCCGTCTATTCCGCTCGACGGGCCGTAGTAGACGCTGCCGCCGAACGTGGTCAGGAACAGCATTCCGGGATTGTGCGGGTCGACCACCGGGCGATGGCCCCACTTGAAATTGTAGCCGCCCAGTTTTTTCCAGGTCTCTCCGCGGTCGTCACTGCGGAACGCGGCGCTGTTGAAAGTGTTGATCAGCACGGTCGAGGGATTCTGCGGGTCGATTGCGGCGGCGTAGACGTGCATCGTCTCGTCGAAAACCTGCCGCCAGCTTTTGCCGCCGTCCTCGGTGCGGTACAGCCCGCCGCCAATTTCCTTGTTGCCTACTTCGAGCTGATCCCCTTCAACAATCCTGGCACGCTGCTGCTTGCCGTCGATTTCCCTGCTACCTACGTTGAGCGGCCAGCAGCTGAGATACATCCGTTTCGGGTCCGAGGGGTCGAAAACCAGGTCATTGGGTGCGGTAACACGGCCGGGCAGAGCCAGCGTCTGCCAGGATTCAGCCCCGTCGTCGCTGGTGTACATCGCCCCCGGGATCATCTCCCGCCCCTCGATCCCACCGCGCGCCACCAGCAGGATCAGACGGCCATCGGGCAGGCGGGTAATCCGCCAGGCGTTGAGATTTGATTTGCTGATCCCCTTGTTTTTCACGAACCACGTTTTCCCGCCATCGCTGCTTTTCCAGACACCGTAGCCGAAATCGCAGACATAGAGCGTGCGGGAACGCACAGGGCTGTCGGTATCGATCACGATATGGGTCGGCACTGCCGAGAGCCGCATGCGGTCCTTGAACCAGCCGTCCTCGAACGTACCGATATTAAGCGTGCGCCAGTACCTTCCGCCATCCCCGCTGACCGCCGCACCGCCTTGCTGGTTGCCGTTGGTCAGGTTGCCCGAGCGGAACATCTTGGGCCGCGGCAGGTCGTGGACATTGGACCACACCGAGAAGATCCGCCCCTTCACCGCCGGGTCGAACTCCAGCCAGTAGCAGGTGTTGCGCCACTGCTGGGGGATTCCGGTGATCGAGTGAAACCAGCTCCAGCCGCTGTTGAACGTGTGGAACAGGCCGATATCGGTGTAGGTGATAAAGTAGTGATCCGGGTTGTATGGATCGAAATGGACCCCATAGTTGGTGGTCACATCCAGTCCGCGGGTGGTGAACGAGCGGTCCGGCAGGTCGCGGCTGTTCACCTGCCGCCAGCTCGTGCCCCCGTCCAGGGTACGGTACGTGCGCCCGGAATCTGTGCAGTACACAACGTTGGGGTCGGTGGGAGAGACGCCCACGAACGAGGGGTTGCGGAACCAGCCCAGGTTGCGTTTGAGCCAGCCCTGCTCGAAATTGTCGCTCAGCACCTCGCCGCCGCTGGTCTCCAGCACCCAGTCCCAGTTCGCACCGCTGTCGCTGGTCTTGATAATCCCGCCCTTGCGCTGCACGTACCCGTTCATCAGCACCGGGTAGCTGCTGCACGATACGTAGACCGTGCCCGGATTACCCTCGCTGACCGCGAAATGACGGAACGAGATTTGGTCTTCACCCTCCGGCAGAGCGTCGTAGAGCGCCTTATCGGCGCGCTGCCAGCTTTCACCCATGTCCGTGCTGCGGTACAGCTCTCCGCTGCCGAACCGTCCCCCGCCGGCCAGGACATAGATTACGCTGCCGGTGCCGTCGAACCCGCCGTCGGCCGCGGTAATTTGATCCGCCGGCAGGCTCAGGTTCGTGGTTTCCTGACCAGCACCGTCGCCAAACCTTGCAATCCCACTTTGAGAAATTATAGTCACTTCATCGGGTTTTCCATACCATAAGCCCGGAAAAATCGCCAGTACCTGGCCTCCTCCACTCACTTCCGCCAACTCCTTCCAGCTTATCCCGTTGTCCTCTGAGACCAGGATTCTGCTGCCACTACCACCCCGGCCTCGTGACGATACGGCCACATATATCCTCCCCGCTTGGGCCGGATCGACCCGCACCTTGCTGATCGAGCCGCCGGGCAGGCCGCTGGTGGTCACAAACCGCTGGCCCGCGTGGTCGCCGGACATCGTTTCGGCGGTGACATCGGCGCTGTCGGGCAGGATCAGCCGCCAGCGACGGCCCCGGTCGGTGGAACGGTATAGCCCGCTGTTGGAGGCGTAGACCGTGTTCGGGTCGTGGGGATCGAACTCGTAGTCGCGGACCACGGTACGCAGGTTGAACATCCGCCAGCTCTCGCCGGCGTTGTAAGTCACATAGGCTCCGGTCATGTCGCAGCGGACAAACACGTGGTCCGGGTCGTGGGGGTTGATAGTCGGCTCGAACTGCGCGCCGCCGCCGCCGGGTCCGATCACTTTCCAGCCGCCCTCGTCCTGTGCCGAGGCCTGCCCGGTCGCTGGCGCCTTTTCCGCCTGCGGCGAACATCCCACAGTAGCGGCCAGTACGACAGCCGGGATAATTGTAAACAGGCTGAGGAATACACGATAACCGGACATTGCGGCCTCCCCGGGCCCGGACAGGGCCCTGATGAGATGAGAACGTGGATCGTGGGCGGGATATTAGTTGTATCTCAATTTAGCATCCCGCGCCGCCGGGCGCTATCCCCACAGGCCGGGGATATTCCGCTGAGATTGACAATCGGCTCGCGCGTGACGATAATATGGTGGAGGCAGGAGCAGCTAAACAAACCAAGGAGCGCACAGCGATGAAATGTTCCCGCGGTATCTGCACCACCCGGCGGAGCGATTCCAGGACCATCTGGATAATCGTGGCGGTGGGGCTGGTGTTCACGCTGATGTACGTATTTTGCGGACCTGGACGGGACAATGCGGCAATGGAGGAGGTGATGTACGGTTACCGGATCGAGAGCTTGGGCGAGGGGCAGGAGTTGGTGGTGCTGATCCGCGGCGGGGATAGCCCGGCTGAGGCGCGGGTGGCCATCTGGGCCGGGGCGAACCTGGCGGGGTTCAGCTACCGGGGAGTGGATTTGATCCGCAGCCCTGATACGGTAAAAAAATTCGACGGTCAGCGCCTGGGAATGCCGATCCTTTACCCGACTCCCTGCCGGGTGCCGGACGGATATTTCACCTTCGGGGAGCGCGAATTCAATTTCCCGATCAACCGCGATGACACCCATATCCACGGCCTGGTGCGCGATATACCCTGGGCCTACGATACGCCGGTGGCGAGCGCCGGCGAGGTCGGTTTCACCTGCCGGATGGAGTTCGCGCCGGGCAGCCCGATCTACGGGTATTTCCCAATCGAGCATACCCTGGAGTTGACCTACCGGCTGGACGGCGAAGGGCTGGAAGTCTCATACCGGCTGATCAACCGGGACAGCGAGCCGCTGCCCTACGGGTTCGGCCTCCATCCGTACTGGAATATCCCCGGCAGCCGTGAGAACGTGTACCTGACCGTACCCAACGACAGTACCATGGACCTGGGGGTGGGGGGCCTGATTCCCGGCGGCGGGCTGGCCGCGGTGGAGGGCACGCACCTGGACCTGCGCACAGCCACTCCGCTGAGCGCGGTGGAGATGGACGACGTGTTTTTCCCGGCGGACCCCGCGGCTCCGGCCACTATCGAGTGGCGCGACTGGGGTGTGAAACTGACCCTGACCCACAGCCCGGAATTCACCCACCTGATAGTTTACGCCCCGCCGGGGGAGGACTTTGTCTGCGTGGAGAACATGACCGCCAGCCCCGATGCGCATAACCTTTATGCAAAGGGCCACGAGCGGCTCAGCGGTCTGAAAGTTATCCCCCCGGGCGGCGAGGCCGGTGGGTGGGTGAAGTATGTTATCGGGAATCAGTAGTGTCCGGTTAAACTAAAAACAAAGCGGGCTAAGCCCCATTCTTATTAGATTTGCAGCAGTGAACGACAAA
>VRUH01000085.1 GCA_019456185.1 Candidatus Glassbacteria bacterium
GATAACAGGGATGGAATCCTGACTGCCGCCGGGGGGGTGGCCACCCGGACCGAATATCCCGATCTGCCTGTGCTGGAGGCCCACCGGGGCCGGGCCAGGGGCTATGTCAAGGTTCAGGACGGCTGCGACAACCGCTGCACGTACTGTATCGTCCCGCTGGTGCGCGGGCCCAGCCGCAGCCGCGCCATCGAGAAAGTGGTCGAGGAAGCGGCCGGGCTGGAACGCTCGGGCCACGCCGAGGCGGTCCTGACCGGGATCCATATCGGTAAATACGGGCGCGATCTGGCGGAGGACCTCTCGCTGTCGTCGCTGGTGGCTGCGGTACTGGATGCTACGAAAAAGATTCGTCTGCGGCTGAGTTCGGTGGAGGTGGGAGAACTGGACGGCGCCCTGGTGGACCATGTCGCCGGTAACCCCCGTGTCTGCCGTCACCTGCATATCCCGCTCCAGCACGGCAGCGACCCGGTGCTGAGGAGGATGGACCGCGGGTACTCGTCGGCTGAGTTCAGCGAGAGCGTGGAGTCTGCGTCCGGCCGGGTTCCCGGGCTGGGACTCGGCACCGATGTAATAGCCGGCTTTCCGGGCGAGTCGGAGCAGGATTTCCGGGCCACGTACGACCTGCTGGATGCCCTGCCGTTCAGTTACCTCCACGTGTTCCCGTACTCGCCCCGTCCCGGCACGCCGGCCGCTGAGATGCAGGGCCGGCCGCCGAAAGCCGAAGTGACCCGGCGGGTGAGGGAGCTGCGGGCATTGTCCGCGCGGAAGAATCTGGCTTTTCGCGAAAATCTTGCCGGGCAGCGGCTGGAGGTGATCCGCGAGGTGACCGACAGTTCAGGCACGCACCAATGCCGCAGCGATAACTACGTGCTGTTATCTTTCAGGGGAGAGTGCCCGCCGGGACGGTTCGAGCTGCTGGCCACCGAGGTGGACGAAGACGGGTTGAGGGCAGTGTTGCCCGGCGATTGACACTTCAGAAAGGACTTTAAATGAGAAGGCCCGAGACATTCTATATAGAGACTTACGGGTGCCAGATGAATTTCAGCGACAGCGAGCTGGTGGAGGCGATGCTCTCGGCCGGAGGCCTGCGGCCGGCAGGGTCGCTGGAGGAGGCCGAACTGGTGCTGGTCAACACCTGCGGCGTACGGGAACACGCCGAGCAGAGAGTTTTCGGCAGGCTGGGTACGCTCAAGGCGCTCAAGGAAGCTTCCGAATTCATGCTGCTGGGCGTTATCGGCTGCATGGCCCAGCGGATCGGCGAGAAAATCCTGAGCGACGCCCCCTGGGTGGACCTCGTGGCCGGGCCTGACTCCTATCGTGCCCTGCCGGAGATGCTCGATGAGCTTGCCGGCGGCAACGCGGTCCAGTTGGCCCGGCTGGAACTCGACGGGGCCGAGACGTACCAGGACCTCCAGCCGCGCCGGGCCGATCCGGTCAGCGCCTGGGTGCCGGTCACCCGCGGCTGCGACAATTTCTGCAGCTACTGTATCGTCCCCTTTGTCCGCGGCCGCGAACGTTCCGTGGACGCCGAAACCGTGGAAACGTGGGTCAGGCGCGAGGTAAACCACGGCGCGCGGGAGATAGTCCTGCTGGGCCAGAATGTCAACTCCTACTGCGACGGGGAGACGGATTTCGCGGCGCTGCTGCGCAGGCTCGACAAGATCGACGGCCTGGAGTGGCTGCGGTTCCTAACCTGCCATCCCCGCGACATGTCGGACAGGATTATCGAGGCGATTGCCGAATGTTCAACAGTCTGCGAGCACCTTCACCTGCCAGTCCAGTCCGGTTCGGACCCCGTGCTCGACAAAATGAACCGGGGCTATACGCGGGACTACTATCTCGAACGGGTTGAGGCGATCCGCAGAGCTGTGCCGGGGATCAGCCTGACGACCGATATCCTGGTCGGCTTCCCCGGCGAAACGGATGAGGATTTCCGCCGGACCGTTTCGCTGATGGAGGCTGTGAAGTTCGATTATGCTTTCACCTTCCGCTACTCCCCGCGCCCCGGCACGCGCGCCGGCAGCTGGGAGGACTCGGTGCCGGAGGCGGATAAAGCGGCCCGGCTGGAAGAGGTTATCGACCTCCAGTTGGAGCACACCAGGCAGGCGCTGGACGCAATGGCCGGCAGGGTGGTCGACGCGATCCCGGTCAAGGTGGCGAAAACGGGCGAGGGGAAGATGCAGGCGCGCACCCGCACGCATTTCAACCTGTTCCTCAAGGCCGCTGAGGACGAGATCGGCCACATTCTCCCGGCCAGAATAACGGGCAACACCGGGATGAACCTGGTGGGAGAACGGGTGGAGCGGTAATCAGCACTGCGAATTGAGCGGTTATCGAAACACAGCATGGAGCGAATGTGGCTAACCTGCCGGGAAACCCTCCCCGCGCAATCGCTTTCCACCGTCTGCCCGCACTGTGGCTGGCCCTTCTGCTGGCTGCCGGGATCTGGTTCCGGAATTATTTCCCCTCCGGTTTGGCCCCTATATCCGCAGCCTGGCTGCTGACAGTCGTCATCCTGCTTGTAGCTTCTCAGTTCCACGCCCGCATGGGCCGGGTTCAGCAAACCCTGGCCTGTCTGGCTATCCTGCTCACCGGCGCATTGCTGGCCGTTCTGTTCGACAAGACCCTCTCTATCAAACGCGCTTACGTAACATCAGACCGCGATTTCGTTGCCGTGCGGGGATACGCCTCCGGGCCGTCGAGGAAAGTCAGGGGCTATTACGGCCGAGGGGATTTCCTGAGATTCGAGATGGAAATCAGGGCTGAAAAGAGGTCCGGAGACAGCGGCTGGCGGGAGGCGTCCTACCGGGCCGGTGTCCGGGTCGATAACCCCGGCGGGCTTGATCTGGCCGGCGGCGAACCCCTGGTGCTGGCCGGTAGTCTGAGGCCGCTGACCGGCTATGCCAACCCCGGCGGTTTCGACTGGCGGGAGTACCGGGGACGGAGGATGGTGGCGGGACAGCTTGAGGTGGAGGATGGCGGCCATGTCCGAATACTTGAAGAAACCGTAAACCAATTTTCGCAGCTGCCGGAATTCAGGAGGCTGGCTGCGCTGTTGCACGCCCGCCTGCACAGGCTCCACGACCAGCTTTATCCCGATCCTGAAATCAGGGAGATGGCCGGGGCGATCCTGCTGGGTGAACGAGCCGGGCTGGACGATACCCTGGAGGGCTGGTTCGTGGAAAGCGGGACTGTCCACGTGCTGGTTGTCAGCGGCCTGCACCTGGGTTTTATCGCGGGGGCCGTTTACCTCTTTTTCGTGCTCCTGCTGGGCAGGAGCTTCACGGCGGCATGGCTGACCTCGACGGTTCTGCTGGTCTATGCCATGGCTGCCGGCGGACGGCCCTCGGTGATGAGGGCCTGGCTGCTGATCACTTTCGCCCTGTTCGCCCTGCCGGCGGGAAGGCAGCGGGCTGTACTCAACTCGCTGGCCGCGGCGTTCGCCCTGCTGCTGATGGTGAACCCGTCGTGGCTGACCGACGCGGGCTTCCAGTTGTCGTTCGCCGCGGTGGGCGGGATCGGGCTGGTGATGCCGATTATGGAGCGCCGGGTAAACCAGCGTGACTGGTGGCGCAACCGCCTGTGGCGCTGGCTGTTCCGTCTGGTTGCGATCAGCGCTGTTGCCCAGCTTGCGGTGGCCCCTCTGCTGGCCTGCCACTTCCACCGTTTCAGCCCGGCTGCCTTTGTCGCCAATCCGCCCGTAGTGGCGCTGGCCGGGTTTTCCGTGCTGGGCGGTTTCCTGGCCGACCTGGTCGGTCTGGTCTGGCTCGATGCCGGCCGGCTGGCGGCGGGTCCGGTGGCCTGGTCGCTCGGGTCGATGGCGGAGGTTGCGCGCTGGTTCGCCGGATTCGAGTGGTCGTCGCTGGCGGTACCGGTACCGGGGGCAGTCGACCTGGTTTTCTGCTGGCTGCTGCTGTGGTCGGCGGCGAGCTGGTTCGGCGGAAAACGGTCCGACGGGGGCCGTCTGGTTGTGATCCTGCTGTTGTGGCTCAACGTCGCTCTCTGGGGTCCGCTGGCGGCGGGACGGTATCGTCGCCTGGATGTCACGTTCCTGGACCTCGGCGAAGCCACCGCGCCGGTGGTGCGATTCCCCGACGGTTCGGTGCTGCTGGCCGACCAGACCGGTCAGGCGGGATTCGGGGCGTGGAGCGCAGTAAACCTGGTGGGTCCCTACCTCCGCAGACACACCGGAAGCCGTCTGGACTACCTCCTCCTACGAGGCAGAGGTGCTGCGCGCCGGAGCTGGACCTACAGGATAATGGAGGATTTCAGGCCGGAAGCTGTCCTGTTTTGCCACCCCGAACCTTTCGCCGGGGCGACCGCCGACTTTCTGGCTTACTGCTCCTCACGCGGGATAGCTGTCCGGCTGGTCACGGAAACGGACACGATGGTTGCCGGCGGAGCCAGGTTCACATTCGACCGGAACGCGGAGGCTCCTTCGTTCGAGTACGGGAACCACAGGCTGGTTCTGGCCGGGGAAAGCGAGCTGGACTGGAACCAGGTTAGTGCGGGGGTACCCGGCGGCAAGGGGGCGGACATAATCGAATGGCGGGAAATACCTGAACCGGCAGGCGGCAGCAGGCACGCAGGCTCCGGCAGTCCGTGGGTCATTTCTCCCGCTCATGCCAGCCGCAACACAGGGGAAAAGAACGGCAAAATACTCTCCACGCGGGATGCGGGCGCGATAACGTTCGGGATCGGGCGGCGGAGCGTTGAAATCTGGAAAACGCGGGCTAAGCCGGGGCGGTAACGCGGGGGTTCAGACCTGGATGCTCTGGATCGAATACTCCGTCTTGTCGGCCAGGTTGATCTCGTAGGGCTTGTCGAGTTCTTTCCCGTCGGGCGTGGTCAGCACTCTCACCAGCGGCCGCTCGATATGCTTGATGTCGTTCTTGACGACGACCGCGGTTTCTCCGGTGTTGAGCAGGATCGTAACGGCGGTCGGGTAGGGAGCGACATGGCCGATAAAATTCTCGAGGCATTGCGGGTCGAAATGGGTGCCGCTGCCCAGCTTGAGGTATTCAAGCCCCACCAGCGGCGGCAGGCGGCGCTTGTAGCTGCGGTCCGAGGTCAGCGAATCGTAGACATCGGCCAGAGCCGTGTACCTGCTGAAGATATGGATTTTCTCGCTGACCAGGCTATTGGGATAGCCGCTGCCGTTGAAATACTCATGGTGCTGCAGGGCGACGCTGGCAACCAGCGGTTTCATCTGCGATTTGTGCAGCAGCAGTTCGTAGCCGATATTCGTGTGTTTCTTCATCTGGGCGAACTCATCGGGAGTGAGCCGCCCTTTTTTCTGGACCACTTCGATCGGGATATGCGCTTTGCCGATATCGGCCAGCAGCGCCCCCATCGCCATGTCCCGCAGCTCCATCGAGGTGAACTTGCCGACACTGGCCGCGGTCAGCACGGTCAGTACGCTGGTGTTGACCGAGTGCATGAACGTGTAGTTATCAAAACTCTTCAGGTCGATCAGGTCCATGATCTGGTCGCTCTGGCCGGTAAGGTCGTCGACAATCTTGTCCGCTATTCCGGTCACCTTGCCGCGATCGAGAGCCACGCTGTCTGCACGCCTGTCGCTGCCCCTGACCGATTGGAACGTCTCGCTGATCGCGCTGACAGCCTCCATGCGTGTTTTGTCGCTGATTACGTCATTGACCTCGATATCTTCATAGCCCTTCTCCTCGATATAGACCGAGCTGTAGCCCATTTCTTTCAGCCGGCGGAGATACCGCGAGCTAACAGGAACGCCTGATCCCAGCAGCAGCGTACCTTTTTCGTTGTAGATCGGCCGGCCAAGTTTTTTGCCCGGTTCCAGGGCGTCAAGCGAAATTAATTTCATCGGTCGTTTCGGTAAGAAAAGTGAAAAGTGGTGACAAGTATACAATTCTATTTTTGTTGAGACTTTTTGTCAAGAATCATATTGCCTGATAATCCGTATTTTCATGCAATCCGGGCCTCGTGACGACATTCCCGAACCGTTTTTATTTGTGAGCTTAGGGACGGTAATTTATATTGATTATTTTACAGGCAAACCCATTCTTAGGGAAACCGGATGGCCCCAACGATTAAACTGCTGGATGAAAACACCAAGAACCTGATCGCAGCCGGCGAGGTGATCGAACGGCCCGCATCGGTGGTCAAGGAACTGGTGGAAAACGCTCTGGACGCGGGTGCGGGACGGATCACGGTTGAATGCGAGGGCGCGGGCAGCGGGATGATCCGGGTAATCGACGACGGCCTGGGGATGAGCGACGAGGACGCCGAGCTGGCATTCCGCCGTCACGCCACCAGTAAAATCACCAGCGCCGCGGACCTCGAAAATATCTCGACCATGGGATTCAGGGGCGAGGCCCTGCCCAGTATCGCTTCGGTGAGCAGGTTCGAACTCGAAACCCGCCGCAGCGAGGACGACGCCGCCACGCTGATCGTGGTCGAGGGCGGACGGACTGTCGAAAAATCCGCGACCTCGCGCGCGCCGGGCACCACGGTCACGGTGCGCAACCTGTTTTTCAATGTCCCGGCCCGCCGCAAGTTTCTCAAGACGGATCAAACCGAGCTTCGCCATATCACCCGCACACTGACCGCCCTGGCTGTCGCCCAGATCGGGGTGGGGATCAAGCTGTTTCACGAGGGCCGCGAGATAATCTCGGCCAACCCGGCGGATTCGGTGGCCGAGCGGGTCGATGAACTGTTCGGTCCGCGCGCAAAGGGCGGCTACCTGCCTGTGATGTTCGAGCGGGGCGGGGCAGTGGTGGGGGGGCTGATCGCCCCGCCGGATTCGGTGGGAAGCCGCGCCGAGCAGTACATGTTCATCAACAGACGGCCGTTCAGCGACCGCAAGCTGATCCACGCTGTCAAGCAGGGCTACGCCAGCACGATTGCCGATAACGGCCGGCCTTCGTTTTTTCTGTTCCTGACTCTCGACCCCTCCGAAATCGATATCAATGTCCACCCGCAGAAACTCGAGGTCCGTTTCCGCGACGGGGGCCTGGTGTTCAGCATGGTCTACCGGGCGGTCCAGCAGGGGTTGCGTCAGGACGGCGCGACCCCGTCGTTTTCCTCCCCCCAGGCCGGCAAACTGATCAGCTCCGGATTCGGTCGGCCCAGGGACTTGCAGCGCCGGGTGGCCGCTTTTCAGCGGAGCGAAACCCAGACCTCGTTCCTGATGCCCCTGGCCCGGCCCGGGCAGCCGGCGGAGAAGCCTGAGAATCAACCGGCTTTCCCCGCTGCCGGATCCGGCAGTGGGGAACAGCAGACAGCTCCGGCGCTGGACGGACAGGGCCAGGAAACGGTCCCGGCGCTGCCATCGGTCTGGCAGCTGCACAACAGCTACATTTTAGTCCAGACCCGCGGGGGCTGCCTGATTATCGACCAGCACGCCGCCCACGAGCGGATAATCTACGAGCAGTTGATCAGCCAGCTGGCCGAGCGCAAGGTCAGCAGCCAGCGTCTGCTGTTCCCGGTCACTTTTCAGCTGGCGCCCGAGGAGCGCGTGGCTGCCGAGCAGTTCGCCCCGCTGCTCGAGCAGGCCGGGTTCGATCTGGAGCAGTTCAGCGGTAACACGGTGGCCGTGCGCAGCGTGCCCTCGATCAGGAACCTGGGCCGGGTCGAGGACTATTTTCGCGACCTGCTGCGCGATCTCTCCGAGGAGGGGAGCGGCTCCACCGGTACCCGTCACCAGGCCCTGGCCCGCTCGCTGGCCTGCCGCGCGGCGATCAAGGCCGGAACCGAATTGAGCCCGGCGGAGATGAGCGACCTGATCGACAGGCTGTTTGCCACCGATCTGCCCTATGCCGATGTCCACGGGCGCAATACGATAGTCGAGCTTGAACTGGACGAGATCAACAGGAGGTTCGGCAGATCCTGAAACCGCTGCTTGTTGTCGCAGGCCCCACGGCCTCGGGCAAAACCGGACTGGCTGTCGAACTGGCGCGGAGGCTGGATGGCGAGATAGTCAGCGCCGACAGCCGTCAGATTTACCGCCGGCTGGATATCGGCACGGCCAAGCCCACGGCCGGCGAGCAGTCGATGGCGGCTCATCACCTGCTCGACATAATCGATGTCTCCGAAAGCTTCAGCGCGGGCCTGTTCGCTGCGGCGGCCAGAGAAGCGATTAAGCGTATTCGTGGAACGGGCAAAACACCGATTGTCTGCGGGGGCACCGGGTTCTATATCGAGGCGCTATGCAGCCCGATGTTTGAGGAGCCGGAGGTTGACCCCGCAAGGAAAAAGCAGGTGCGGGCCGAGCTGGCCCGTGATGCCGAAACCCTGGGACGCGCCGAAATTCACCGCCGGCTGGAAGCTGTCGATCCGCAAAGCGCCGCTCGTCTGCACCCGAATGATCTGCAGCGGGTCAGCCGGGCGCTGGAGGTCTACTGTCTCACCGGCCGCACGCTGAGCGAGCTGCACGGCGAGGCGCAAACCAAGCCGGATTTCGCGCCGTATATGATCCTGCTCGATCCGCCGCTGGACGAGCACGACCGCCGGATAGCCGAACGGACTGGCGCGATGTTCGACGCGGGCTGGGAAGTGGAAGTCCGGGATTTGCTGGCGGGCTGTGTGCCGGAGGATGCTCCCGGTTTCGAGAGCCTGGGCTACGCTGAAATAATATCGCTGGTGCGGGGCAGGACAGGCCGGGACGAGGCGGCGGCGAATATCGTCCGCAGCACCTGCCGCTACGCGCGCCGTCAGCGGACCTGGTTCAACACTCGCGAGGCGGCCTTACGTGATGACCCCCGCAAGCTGAGTATCGGTGATATCGAATCGGGTTGGCGGAAATATCAACACAAACAAGGGGAGGGGACCGGCTGATGACGATCGACGATTCGCACAGGCTGAAAATCGGTATCACCTGCTACCCGACATACGGGGGCAGTGGTGTACTGGCTACCGAGCTGGGCAAGAAACTGGCCGATCAGGGACATGAAATCCATTTCATCTCCTACGCGCTGCCTTACAGGCTCAAGGGTTTTTACCGGAATGTCTATTTCCACGAGGTCCAGGTTTCCAGCTATCCGCTCTTCGAGTACCAGCCCTACACCCTGTCGCTGGCGGTGAAAATGTACGATGTAATCCGCGAGTTCGAGTTGGATCTCCTGCACGTGCACTACGCGATCCCTCACGCCACCAGCGCCTGGATTGCCAGCGAGATGCTGGGAGACGACCACCCGGTGAAAATCCTGACCACTCTCCACGGCACGGATATCACGCTGGTGGGCCAGGAGGAGAGTTTCAAATCGATCACGAGGTTCAGTATCGAGCGTTCCGACGGGGTGACGGTAGTCAGCCGCTACCTTCACGACCAGACTATCCAGGCGCTCCAGGTCGGCAGTCCGATCGAGATTATCCCCAACTTTGTCGATACCGAGGTGTTCAAACGCAGGGGAAGGAGCGACTGCAGCCGCGACATGCTGTCGCCCGACGGTTCGAAGGTGATTATCCATATCAGCAACATGCGCCCGGTCAAGTGCCTGCCGGATGTGATCCGGGTGTTCGCCAACGTGAGCCGCGAGATCAAGGCGCGGCTGGTAATGGTGGGCGACGGTCCGGAGCGCGCCGCGGCCCACCGTCTGGCGGAGGAGCTGGGGGTCGGGGAGCGGGTGGTGTTCCTGGGGGCGCAGGAATCGATAGCCAGCCTGCTCAACTGCGCCGATCTCGCCCTCCAGCCGTCGTCCAACGAGAGTTTCGGCCTCTCGATCCTGGAGGCTTTGTCCACCGGTGTGCCGGTGATCAGCACCCGCTGCGGCGGACCGGAAGAAGTTGTGCTCGATGGCGAATGCGGATATCTTTCGGCCGTGGGCGATGTGGATGAAATGAGCGCCAATGCGCTAAAACTGTTGAGCAACGACGACCTTTACGAATCGTTCAGCCGGGTGGCCCGTCAGCACGTAGTCGAACATTTCACGATCCAGAAAATTACCGCGAAATATCTGAATTTCTACCGGTCGATTTTATGCGGCCGGCAGGAAGCTGGCAGGGAAGGCTGATGCAGGAACGCGAACGGGAAAATAAATTCGAGTTGGGTGAACTCAGCAGGCAGCTGGTGGAGATGGCCCTGCGCGAGGATATCGGCGAGGGCGATTTTTCCACCCGGTGGTCGGTACCCGAAGATAACCGGAGCGTGGCGCTGATAATCGCCCGGACCGGCGGCGTAATCGCCGGGCTGCCGGTGGTCCGTCACGTCCTCGACATGTTCGACCCAAGCCCCAGGCTGGTTTCGGTTCTTCCCGAGGGCCAGACTATCGCCGCCGGGCAGGTGGTGGCCGAGATCGAGGGGGCGACCTGGAGCCTGCTGTCCCTGGAGCGCACCGTGCTGAATTTCCTGCAGCGGCTTTCCGGGATTGCCACCCTGGCCCATCGGTTCGCCGCGAGTGTGGAAGGCACGGGCGTGCGGATCCTGGATACGCGCAAAACCACCCCGGGATTCAGGGAACTGGAAAAATACGCTGTCCGGGTGGGCGGAGCGTTCAACCACCGGCTCGGACTCTACGACTACATCCTGCTCAAGGAAAACCATCTCGAGGCGGCCGGAGGAATCGAACCCGCGCTCAGGGCGGTGGCCCGCCAGAATAAACGAGGTCTTCCCGTGGAGGTCGAGACCCGCACTATCGACGAGGTGCGGGAAGCGGTGTCGCTCGGAGTCAGCCGGATCATGCTGGACAATATGACAGTCGAACAGATGAGCCAGGCCGTCAGGATCATCCGCGAACAGGGCGGCGAGAACCGCCCGGAGATCGAAGCCAGCGGCGATATCAGTTTGCGCACAGTGCGCGAGGTTGCGGAAACCGGCGTGGATTTTATCTCGGTGGGCGCGCTGACCCACTCTGCCGGGATACTCAACCTGACGATGATCATTGAAGCTGTCGAGTGACAGCAATGGATGAGGGATACGAAGCAGAGCGCAGGCTGCTCGCGGCGCTGAAGCAGAACCCGCACCGCTACCTGGATGAACGGGCTCTGCTGGATGGATTCGGTCTGGGCGAAGTGATGGACGAATCCACCGAGGGGTCGTGCGACCTGGAGCGGACGGTCGAGTTGTTGCGCCTGCAGGGCTACCATATCGACGGGGACTGCACCCGCGGCTGGACCCTGGTCGCAGTGCCGGATACGATCAGCAGGTTCGAACTGGAGGAAGAACTCGCCACGACCCTGCTGGGACGCTGCCTGTTCACTTACCGGATAATCGGCTCGACTAATGCGGCCGCCAGGGCCCTGGCCGATGGAGGTGTGCCGGATGGAACCCTG
>VRUH01000086.1:0-306 GCA_019456185.1 Candidatus Glassbacteria bacterium
CGGGAGGCGGCCGAAGCTAAAGGATTGCTGAGGTGGCTCGATGAATCTGTCGACCGGGCCTACCTTGAGCAGGTGGTGGCCTGCCTGGTCCGGCCGGAGGTGGTAACGGCAGTCGCCGGGGAAGTGGAGATTGTCTATACGCCGCTGCACGGAACGGGCGTGACCATGGTGCCGGCTGCGCTGGAAAGAGCTGGATTCAGGAAAGTGGTCGTGCTGGAGAGCCAGCGGGAGCCGGACCCCGAGTTTTCGACAGTGGACAGCCCCAATCCCGAGGAGAAAGCTGCGTTGAACCTGGCGATCGAGCGG
>VRUH01000086.1:316-6155 GCA_019456185.1 Candidatus Glassbacteria bacterium
GGCGGAGCGGAGCGCAGCTCGTGATGGGCACTGACCCTGACTGCGACCGGATGGGGCTGGCATATCGCGGCGGCGATGGCGAATACTCCCTGCTGACCGGTAACCAGATCGGTTCGATCTTCTGCCATTACATGCTCTCCAGTCTGGCCGAGGGCGGAAAACTGCCGGAGAAGCCGGTGATTATCAAGACCATTGTCACCACCGAACTTCAGAAAGAGATCGCGGACAGTTTCGGGGCGGAGACTATCGATACGCTGACCGGGTTCAAGTATATCGCCGAGCAGATTAAGTTGATGGAGGAAGACGGCTCGGGCCGCGAGTTCGTCTTCGGCGGCGAGGAGAGCTACGGCTACCTGGCCGGGACCTACACGCGCGACAAGGACGGAGTCGTCAGTTCGATGCTGGCCGCGGAAGTGACCGCCTGGTGCGTGCAGCGCGGAGCCACCCTGGGATCGTACCTCGACGAGATATTCCGCACCTACGGCTATTTCGCCGAAAGCCAGCGGGCGCTGGTGCTCAAGGGCGCGCGGGGAGCGGAACAGATTAGAAGTTTGATCGGACGTTTCCGCGAGCACCGGCCTTCAGCGATCGGCGGCGTGAATGTCGCCGGCTGGTGGGACCTGCTTTCCGGCGAGCGGCTGCTGCCGGGAGCGGAGAAAACGGACGATCTGGGACTGCCTCGCTCCAACGTGCTGATTTTCTACCTCGAGGACGGCAGCAAGGTGGCGGTGCGCCCCAGCGGCACCGAGCCCAAGATCAAGTTCTATTTCGGTATCAGGCAGCCGGTGGAAAGTCCGCAGGGACTGGATGAGGCCCGCAGCATGGGAGACCGGCGCCATCGGAAGCTCGAAGACGATATGATGGCCGGGGCGGACAGGCTTCTGAAGGAAATGTAGTCAGAGTTCGCTGACAAATCCCCGGCCGGTCAGTCCGGCGGCCAGGGCCTGTTCGCGGGCGGCGGCCAGCTCCTGCGCGCTGGGCCGCCGGGCGATCCGCGGGTCCTCGCCGGCCTGATGGCAGGGCCGGTACTGGCCCATGATATTGACGTAGGTTTCCGCCGACAGGTTCCGGGCGATCCAGCCGGCCCATTCCCCCGTGCCTCCAAGCCCGTCCGGCAGCACCAGGTGACGGACCAGCAGGCCGCGGTAAGCGACTCCCGTGGGAGCCAGCCGCAGCTCGCCCACCTGACGGTGCATCTCTGCCAGCGCCTGGCGTGTATGAGTCCCGTAGTCACCGCAAGAGAGAAACCTGACGGCGGCTTTGTCGTCGAAAAATTTCACGTCCGGCATGTAGATATCGATCACTCCCTCCAGCAGGCACAGGACCTCCACGCTTTCGTACCCCCCGCAGTTGTAAACCAGCGGGAGATTCAAGCCCCGGTCCACGGCCAGTTCCAGCGCGCCGACGATTACGTGGGTGTAATGGGTGGGTGTAACCAGGTTGATATTGTGGCAGCCCTGGCGCTGCAGCCCGAGCATCAGCTCCGCCAGTCCACTGGCGTTCACACGCCTGCCGCCGCCGGTGCCGTGGCTGATCTCCCAGTTCTGGCAGAAACTGCAGCGCAGGTTGCAGCCGCAGAAGAAGATTGTCCCGGAGCCGCGCGATCCCACCAGCGGAGTTTCCTCGCCGAAATGGGCAAACGCGCTGCTGACGACTGCCTCGTACGGCGAGCGGCAGGTGCCGGTTTCTCCTTCCCGGCGGGATACCTCGCAGCGGTGGGGGCAGAGACGGCAGGACGAGGCGATTTCGCTCAGCGTGTCGGCCCTGAGGGCCAGCTCGCCGTTGCGGTGGAGTTCGAGGTAGGAGGGAGAGTACATCGCAGTTCAGTTGTTTTCCCGCTGGAATTTTATTTCGCTGATCACCTGGGCGTTGTTTTCCAGGATCACCTCGCTGCGCGCGATCAGGTTGGCGCAGGTGTCGGCGAGCTTTGCATCGCGTTCGGCGCTGCGATAGTCCTCCAGGGCCTTGCGCCTCAGTTCCGTCGCCTGCTCCATCTGCTCCTCGGTAAGCTCCTTGCGGCGGATCGCGCGCTCGTAATCGAATTCCTCGTCCTGCGCGTGGTCGACCCGCTGTGCCAACCGGTCGTAGAGCTGGCCGCGCATCAGGAAGTAGCCGACAGCCGGAGTGAGTTTGATCGCCCTGTTCAGCGCGCCGAGAGCAGCCTGCAGCCGGCCGGCCGCCAGTTCCAGCTCGCCGATCCGTCCGAGGATCATGGCCTGATCGGCGGGCCTGGCCCGGGAGAGCGCCTTGCGGTAGTAATCAAGCGCCTCGGTCCGTTTGCCGCCCGTGCGGGCGCTTTCGGCAATCTGGAGATAGATAAACGGGTATGACGAATCCCGCTCGGCCACCCACTGGAAATAGCCCAGGGCCAGGTTTGGTTTGCCCGTTTCGAGGAACGCCGTCCCCAGGGCGAACCGCAGCTTGGTCCAGTCAACCAGGTCGGTTTCTCCGATCAGCGTGTCGGCGGCGATAAACAGGGGGATGCTTTCCTCGTAATTGCCCGCCGAGTAGGCCGCGATAGCCTGGTTGAACTGCCTGGCGCCCAGTTTTTCCTGCTCGGTTTCAGCTGCTCTCTGCTGGGCGGTCAGCGGCAGGGCGGTTATTACGGCTAACAGACCGGCCAACACGATCCTGTTCATCACCCTCACCTCTTCTTCCGAGAAAAAAGGGCTGTCGCCCGGTTGCCCCACGGGTAACAGCCCCTTGCACGGTTTACAGCAGCGGATGAACTACTTTGTCTTCTCGTAGTAGTCGATCTGCGTCTTGATCTTGGTCAGTCTGTCACGCAACTGGGCAATATTATCGAGATGCTCCTTGGCGCTCTTGGCATAGCGGCCGGTGACCTGCCGGAGGTCGGATTCCGCCCGGTCGTAAACGCGCAGAGCCCGGTCGGCCCGAGCAATGGTCATTTTGCCGTCCTGGATCAACTGATCGATATCAGCGTTCTGGTCGATAGCGTAGTCAAGCTGGTTGGCGTAGTCGTAGTTTGCAACACCACGCTGGAAAGTGACGATATTCTTGTCCCGGCCCTGGAGGAGTGGAATAGCCTTGGTATAAGCCTCGATCGCCTTGGGATAATTCTTGAGTTCCCTGTCGTACGCACGACCCATGCGCCGATAAATAATGACTTTATAATTGTCTGGTACAACCAGGAGCGCCTTGTTGTAATGTTCGATCGTAGCCGGCCAGTGCTTT
This sequence comes from Candidatus Glassbacteria bacterium, assembly GCA_019456185.1. Lineage (NCBI taxonomy): Bacteria > Candidatus Glassiibacteriota > Candidatus Glassiibacteriota bacterium. Next base: position 3,512 of record VRUH01000086.1, read on the forward strand.
TTATCGTACTCGATATGTCCCATCCGGTAATGAGCGTACTGGTCGTTGGAGTCCATCTCTACAAGCATTGTCAGGGTGACAAGCGCTGCATCGTTCTGTTTGCATTTTATCAGGCTGAGAGCGAGCAGGTTCAATCGACTACAATGAGTTTTCGTCCAGACGGGATCAGATGGATCGCCGTGCTGGCGGCAAAGTTCCACCGAGCGTTCCATATGCACGACCGCTTTTTCCACCGCCGCCATTGCCGAGGTCGAGTCGCCGGCTTTCTCCAGTGAATCCGCTTTAGAGTAATAATAGTAGCCGATCATGTTTCGGATATTCGGGTCCTCATCCTCGATCCGGATCAACTGCTCGTAAACTTTCGCAGCTTCATCCTTGCGGTTCAGTTTCTCCAGGCTGTAAGCCCAGTAGCGGGTGTACTCAAAGTTATCAGGTTCCAGGGCGGCGAGCTTTTCGTAATATTTCAGGGCCTGCTCGAAATTCTCGTCGGTGAAATGGGTGGTGGCCAGGATTTCCAGCGTGGGCTTGTGATCGGCGTTGATTTCGGCCAGGATCTGCTCGAACTTGGCCAGCGCGGTGTCCATGGTCTGGGCCTTGAGATGGCTCAGCCCGATCATGTAGTGGCAGTCGATATCGCCGGGGACGAGCTTTAAGTACTTTTCGTAGTTCTCGATTGCCTTGTCGTAGATCGCGCTGTTGAAATAGGAGCGCGCGATCGATATCAGGCTGATCCGTTCGCTGGCGGTAATCAGCGTTTCGGTGGCCATCCTGGCCAGGTCCTCGACCTTGTCCTGGTTCTCAACCGAAATCTCGTCGCCCTCGATCGTGTAATCGTTGCGGGGGATGATATAGTCCACCTTGGCCTTTACCGGCGTATCCTCACCACCGGGCTGTTCCAATGTGCCGTAGGCGTAAATCGTCGCTTCCAGGGACTCCATCATCGAGGGGATGAGCGAATCCGGCACCGGCTTTTCTCCGTCAATGTCCTTTTCCTTCAGGTAGTCATCGTAATCGCCCTTCTTGACGATATCGAACTTGCCGGACTTGTCGAGCGCTTCGGCCAGTTCCCACTGGAACTTTTCAGCCACCTTTTTCTCGACCGTGGTCTCGGGTCTCAGCACCAGAACCTTCGGCCTGCCGGACTGGGCGAATATGCTGCCGGCCAGAAATAAAACTGCCAGGCCGGCGATTCCGAGCAATTTGGCCGGCAGAAAACATTCGATCCGTTTCATCTTGTCCTCTCCGAGTGTCCGTTTGTTAAACATGGACTTTATTTGTTCAGTTCTGTACCGAGCTCCGTAAAATTGGACGGAATCCGGTTCACTTTATTCAACTGCGGCCCTACCATGCTGTAATCTTTGGATTGAGCTGGCTTAAGGCAGGCGCACATGAATCTTTGGTTAATCTGCAATAATAGTTTAAGGACAAAAAAATTATAAAGACCTCCTTCGAGGTTGTCAACAATAAACCTGTAATATTATAAACACCCCCTGAGAGGTCAATACCTGATTCGATACCGGTAGTCGATACTGAAATGCCCGCGGCTGTCTGTCTGGCTGATTATCGAGCTGTGGCGGTTGACCAGGAACTCGATCTGGGCGCTGCGGGCCGAGGGGTCGATAATGTCCTGGGAGATGCTGAAAAACACGTTCTCGAACAGGAACTCGCCCATCGTGATCTTGGCGCTGCGCTCCGCGCCGCCCTGACTCTGGTCGCCCGTGGCCGGGTTGAACAACTGGCTCTCGAAACTGAGTTCATCCAGGCCGGTCCACTCCTGCAGGTAGGGGTTGGCCTGGTTCAGCGCCATGTTGGCCGCCTGGTCCAACAGCTTGCTCTGGGAATATGTCGACTGCTGCTGGAACTCGCGCCAGGTCTGGTCGAGAATCACCAGTGTCCGGGCCTGCTCGTCCGTCAGCGGCGGATCGACCGCGCGGTCCTCGCGGTCGCGCACGGTGATATCGAACTGCGGGCTGTTGAGCGTGCCGCCGATATGCAGGATAAACGTGTTGCGATCCAACTCGTACTGCTCACCGGGGATACTGGGTCCCGAGGAGCCGCGCGAGACGAACGAGCCGCCGATCAGGTCGGTGCGCCGCACCTGGCCGCGCACGGTGCGTTCGGCCTCGATATCCAGCAGGGGGTTTAGTTCGGGACGGCCCTGGAAGCTGATCGAACCGTAACGGATACGGAACCTGCGGCCGAAGAGGGTATATGTACCCGTCACCGCGTTTATCGATCCGCTGACCCTGGGTACGCTCTCGAGCTGGGCGGCCTGGATGTCGGCGGAGAGCTTGATATTTGCGTTGCGGTTGCGCAGCCAGAAATCGTCACCGGTGGTAAAGCGGATGTCGTAGTCAATCGGTGAAACAGGCAGTCGGATCTCGCTGTCGTCAGCCAACTCATTCCCGCCGCCGGCCATCTGGACCGGCGAGCCGATCAGGGGGTTGACCTCACCCTGGATGATATGGACCCGGCCCTCGATCAGCGGCTGTGCCACCGGTCCGCTGGCACTCAGGTCGGCGTCGACCCTGACACTGGTCACGTATTTGAACTGCTGGAGGATCATGTCGCGGCCGGTGATCGCCAGCTGGAGGCTGTCGGGCCTCAAGCCGGCCAAAGACATCGTTCCGTTGACCACGATCCT